>JBDLTO010000302.1:0-5685 GCA_039805815.1 Bacteroidota bacterium
CTGCACAAAATCATTGAGCAATTGGCACCTTTCTTTAACCATCGGGATGATTTTCCCCAGCCTTTCCACTTCAGCTTCTATGCCATTTTCCTGCAGTTTTGCACTTACAAGGGGCAACAGCGTTTCAACAGTAGCTTTTTTAATCCACTCCTGATTGAACCATTTGGCTTTTTCAAAGTCGAATTTTGCTCCTGCTTTTTGAATTCTTTCCATGCTGAATCTTTCTGCCAGTTCAGTAAGGGTAAAGATTTCATCACCACTGCCATCATTCCAGCCCAGCATGGCTAGCATGTTTACAAAGGCTTCTGGCAAGAAACCCATTTCCTTGAAACCTTTGGCCAATTCTCCGCTCTTGGGATCTTGCCAATCCATCGCAAATACGGGGAAGCCCAGCCTGTCGCCATCTCTTTTGCTCAATTTACCCTGTCCGTCAGGTTTCAGAATCAACGGTAAATGTGCCCATTCAGGCATTTTTTCCTTCCATCCCAAGTATTCCCATAACATAACGTGCACTGGTGCGGAAGGCAGCCATTCCTCACCGCGAAAGGCATGGGTAATCTGCATAGCGAAGTCGTCAGCCACCACAGCCAAGTGATAGGTTGGCATTCCATCTGCCTTAAGTAAAACTTTATCATCTACCTGGTCTGTCTGAAAACGCACTTCGCCTCTGATCATATCATTCAGGAGTATTTCTCTGCCTGCAGGCATTTTTATGCGGACTACATACGGTGTCTTTTTTTCCAGTTCCTGATGAAGCTCTTCACTGGTCATGGTCAGTGAATTCTTCATTTCCAACCTTACCTTGGCATCATATTGCGGGGATGGGTTTGCTTCGGTTCTGAACCTGTTTCGCATGTTCTCCAGCTCTTCTGGGGTATCAAATGCATAGTAGGCATTACCCTGGCTAATCAGCTGTTCAGCGTATTGTCTGTATGTTGCTTTCCGTTCACTTTGTCTATAGGGGCCAAATTGACCTTCGAGGTGCGGACCTTCATCTGGGGCTATGTTACACCAGTTCAGGCAGTCTATGATGTACTGCTCTGCGCCTGGAACAAACCTGGTCTGGTCTGTGTCTTCAATCCTAAGAATAAACCTGCCATGGTGTTTCCTGGCAAAAAGATAGTTGAAAAGGGCTGTCCTTACACCCCCAAGATGCAGTCCGCCTGTTGGACTCGGCGCAAACCGAACCCTCACACTTGTTGTTTCCATACCACAAAGATAAGCAGATAAGATAAAGGGGTGATGCGATTGGCAAAACCCCTTTAGAATGCGTTTAGTGGATGGGAGAAATAAGGTTGGATATTGGATTAAAAACGGGCCAGTTGCTGACTGATCAGCTTGCTGTTTAATTGAAACGTTGGTTAAATGCGGATTCGTACATTCCGCGTAGTTATTCAGGTAAATTGGGTATTACTACTTAAGAAGTGTAAGTAATAGGTTGCAGAAATTACGCAAAATCGTTTTCAGTAGTTGCCAACAGATAACATTACAAGGGTGCATGCTTCGATGGCTTCAATACCATTTTCAGTTGCCAGGTTGGCTAGTTCAGGGTTTTCAGTACCCGGATTAAAAATGATTCGCTCCGGGTGCAGGTTAATTATTTGCTGGTAAAAAGCTTTCTGGCGTTCAGGATTAAGGTAGAGTGTGACAGTGTTAATGTCCTGATCAACTGGGAAATCAGTTACTACTGCAACATCTGCAATGGTACATGGCTCCCTGCCAAATGCAAGTACAGGATGACCTTTTTCTCTCAGTTGCCGGATGGCTATGTTACTGTATTGTGATTCTCTCGCAGAGGCGCCAATAACCAGGGTTTTTCTTTTCATCTTCATTCAGCTTATAAAAAAAGCCGGTTTAAGGCCGGCTTTTTCAATTTTATGGATGGATTCAAACCAGCATGGTAACCGGATTTTCCATGTATTTTTTAAGTGTTTGCAAGAATGAGGCTCCTACTGCACCATCAACACTTCTGTGATCACAGCTCAGTGTCAGTTTCATCATCTGGGTGGTGGCAAAGCCGTCACCTTTTTTAATGACCACTTCCCTGATTTTTCCAACAGCGAGGATGCAGCTGTCTGGCGGGTTAATAATTGCAGTAAATTCATCAATATCCATCATCCCCAGGTTGGAAATGGTGAAAGTGTTTCCTGTGAAATCAGCAGGCTGGATTTTTTTATTCCTGGCCTTGTCGTATAACTCTTTTGATTCCAGTGCAATCTGGGAAAGAGATTTCTGGTCAGCAAAGCGAAGTACAGGAACAATTAAACCTTCAGGTAAAGCAATGGCTGAACCAATATGTACATGATCATAGGTTCTGATAAAATCTCCCATCCAGCTGCTGTTGACGGCTGGGTGTTTTTTCAGGGCAAGTGCTGATGCCTTGATGAGCATATCCTGGAAAGATATCTTTGTCGGACTCATTTCATTCATCTGGGCCCTTGCCTTGATGGCATTGTCCATACAGATGTCCATTTTAAGGTAGAAATGGGGAGCAGTGAACATGCTTTCACCCAACCTGCGGGCAATTGTTTTCCGCATGGAAGTCAACTGGGTATCAACAAAACCTTCTTGACCTGTGGTAATGGTGCGAGCAGGAGGAGCTGCCTGAGCAGCAGGTTGTGTTGCAACAGAGGCCGCAGGTGTGAAATTGTCTACGTCCTTGCGGATAATCCTGCCACCATCTCCCGAACCTGCAACCTGACCGAGGTCAATTCCTTTGTCTTTGGCAAGCATTTTGGCAAGGGGAGACGCTTTGATGCGTCCGTCTGTCTTTTGAGCGGGAGCAGGAGCTGCTACTGGGGCAGCTGTAGGAGCCGTTGCCGGAGCACCAGGAGCTGGTTCAGGTGCCGCTAAGGCTGATGCCGTAGGATTATTCAGTGATGCGAGCAGTCCGGATATATCTGTTCCAGCTTTGCCGATGATGGCAATGATATCATTAATTTTGGCGGATTCACCATCGCGTACACCAATATGGAGGAGGGTGCCATCTGCATAGCCAACAACTTCCATGGTTGCCTTGTCTGTTTCTACATCAGCCAGGTTGTCGTCAGCCTTTACGGTATCGCCAACTTTTTTATTCCATTGTACAATCTTACCGGAAGTCATCGTATCGCTCAGAAGCGGCATTCTGATAACTGTCACACCCAGTTGTTCTGGGGTAACTGAGGGTGCTGTACTTACTGGAGCCGGAGCGGCAGCTGGTGCAGAAACTGGTGCAGGCGATGTTGAGGAAGGTGCCCCTGACCCAATCAATCCCTGAATATCTTCTCCGGGTTTGCCTACTATAGCAATGATTTCGTTTATTTTGGCAGCATCACCTTCTTTTACACCAATGTAGAGCAGGGTGCCATCGGCATAGCCAACCACTTCCATGGTTGCTTTATCGGTTTCAACGTCTGCCAGCACATCGTCACTTTTAACAGAATCGCCAACAGATTTGTTCCATTTCACGATCTTGCCTTCTGTCATGGTATCGCTGAGAAGGGGCATTCTGATCACTTCGGCCATATACCTGTATTTAGGTTTTGGTTATGAATAAAGATTGAGGGCCGAAATTACATCAATTTGGGGAAATGCCGCAACAGGTAGCGCCAAAGATTTCGGTAATTGTCAATAATCCAGGTCCAGGTTTAGCTGGTCCCGCATTGTTCCGATAATTGGATAGAGGGAGACCATTTTCAGGTACTGATCTCTGAGAGATAGTGTTAATTCAGGTTTTGCTGTTCCTGATTCTGTTTCTTGTTCGAGGTTAACCCTGAATTGTATTCTCGGGTTGTTGAACCGTTCTTGCACATGCATGAGCAGCAGGGTTCTTTCTGCTTCTATAAATTGAAGTTGTATTTTGGAGCCAACTTGTATTTCGAAAACCAAATCATCAACAACCTTGATTGTGGCCATCCTGAAATTGGAATGACTGGTGACTTGGTTGTTTTCTGCCAGTTTTTCCTGAAACTCAAGCCATATTGTTTCCAGCTTATCCTGAGACAGTTGTTCCGGAAGCTCCTGTTCGTTTTTCCTGTTTTGAATCTGCTCCCTGATTTTTTTCAGAGAACCTAGTCCGCCTGCAACCGGCATAGCAGGCTGCGGCTGAGTCTCCTGCTTCATCCTGGATGGCAATGATGTTTGTGTGGGTGAAGCAGGCTTTGATTCAGCAGGTTTCTTGGTTTGAACCGGTACCTGTTTTTGAGGCTCTTCCTGAATATATAGTTTGGCTTCAGCCTTTTCTCTGGAACGGATTGCTATTGGTCTGAAGGCTACTGGTTTTAATCCCTCAAGTCGTTTTTTTTTACCAGATTCGCCATCGGCAACAAATTCTACGGCCTGCTTGAGGTGTGTGAGTCTGATCAGGTGGAATTCCACATGCAGTTTTTTGTTACGGGCTTGTTTAAAGCCCATTTCTGCTTCGTTGAGTACGTTTAGTGCACCAATCATGAATGCGGCTGGAATATCAGCTGCTTTTGAGATGTATTTGTTTCTAAATCCATCAACAACCTGAAGCAGTGGTAATGACCTGGGGTCTCTGCTTACGAGGAGGTTTCTGAAAAACTCAGAAAGATTATTCAAAAACATATCTCCTTCAAACCCTTTTTGGTCGATTTCGTCATAAAGATTCAAAACGGACGGTAGGTCTTCGTTGAAGAGCATATCGAGCAGTTTGAAAAAATAGTCTTCATCCAGCAGGTTGAGGTGTTCAAGTGTGTTCGTGTAGGAGAGTTGTCCGTTTGTGAAGCTCACAATTTTATCCAGGATACTCAATGCATCCCGCATGCAACCATCGCTTTTTTGTGCAATTACCTGAAGTCCTTCAGGCTCTGCCTTGATATTTTCCTTGATGGTGATTTCCTGCAGGTGTTCGGCAATATCGGTTGGGGTTATCCTTTTGAAGTCAAATATCTGACACCTGGAAAGGATGGTAGGCAGGATTTTGTGTTTTTCAGTGGTGGCCAGGATAAAGATGGCATGTGCCGGTGGTTCTTCCAATGTTTTCAGAAAAGCATTGAATGCCGCGGCACTGAGCATATGCACCTCATCAATGATGTATACTTTGTACTTGCCGGCCTGAGGTGAAAACCTTACCTGTTCTATGAGTTCCCTGATATCATCCACAGAGTTGTTACTGGCAGCGTCAAGTTCATGCACATTGAAGGAGTTCCCGTTGTTGAAAGACAGGCAGGAACTGCATTTGTCGCATGCTTCACCATCTTGGCCCAGGTTTTCACAGTTGATTGTTTTTGCAAGAATCCTTGCACATGTTGTTTTACCCACACCCCGCGGGCCGCAAAAAAGAAATGCATGTGCCAGGTGATGCTGCTGAATGGCGTTTTTTAACGTGGTGGTTATATGAGACTGACCCACTACCGTGGAAAAATGCTGCGGTCTGTATTTTCTGGCTGAAACAACAAAATTATCCATCAGGTGCAAGATAATAAAGCTTGGTGGTTCCCACATGAATGAGGAGAAATTTTAGCCTGGTGTTACAGTCATTTAAAATAATTTTTTCAGTTGTTGTAGCCGGATCATCTTATTAATCAATATCTTGAAAGTGAAAATCACAACTCAAATTTATGTCATACATTTTGGCCCTTGATCAGGGTACCACCAGCTCCAGGGCAATCTTATTTGATCATGCTGGAAATATTTGCGCTACAGCCCAAAAGGAATTTACCCAATTTTTTCCTGAACCCG
>JBDLTO010000303.1:0-20899 GCA_039805815.1 Bacteroidota bacterium
ATGCCTCTTGCAGCGCAGGCATTGACATCCACACAATTATAACCGGTAGCTGTAACAACAACCAGTTTAAGTTGCTTGAAAAAATCCAGCTCTGGAATTCCCACCAAGGCCTTGTTGGTGACGAGAACCGTCACCTCTGGATCCATGGTGTGGAATGCTTCGCGGGAAAACCTGTCGAAATAAATTACCTCTCCAAATGCCTGCAGTGGAGACCGGTCGATATCCTGTTGGAACAGGGTATATCCATCCATGATAAGAATCTTCATCTTGATTGATTTCAGGTTAAATTGAATACAACATATTCAATGGAAAATCATTTCACCAAGTGGTTAGGCAAATCCTCCACCCGCTTGCAACAGACCTGGTCCATCACCTGATAGAGTTGTGTTTTCAGCATCCCCATCATGTGATCCGCGCCTTCCTCACCGAGTGCTGCCACGGCATACATGAATGACCTGCCCAGGAAAGTGAAGTCAGCACCGGAAGCCAGGGTTCGAGCAATATCCGGACCGGTCCGGATACCGCTGTCCATCATCACCTTGATTTTCCCTTTGTATTTGTCTACAATGGGCAGCATAGATTTCACTGCCGATTGTCCCGCATCTATCTGCCTGCCCCCGTGGTTGGATACCAGGAGTCCGTCGAAACCCAATGAAACTGCCATATCAGCATCTTCAACAGTTGCACATCCTTTCAAAATGAGCTTTCCTTTCCACCTCTCGCGGATCGGTGCAATTTTATCGGCATTGAGCCGGCCTGCAAAAGTGCGGTTCATGAATTGACCGAGCTGACTCATATTAAGTCCCTTTGGCATATAGGGTTTGAGGGTGGCAAAGTTGGGTGTTCCCTGCACCAACGTATTCAAGGCCCATTGCGGACGGCCCATGATCTGAAGGATATTTTTCAGGGTCATTTTCGGTGGCATAGCCAACCCGTTTCGGATATCCCTTGGCCTGAAGCCGAAGGATGGCACATCACAGAGCAGAACCAGTACATCATTGCCTGCTGCTTCCAGCCTTTCAAGGATATCATCCCGCAAGGCATTATCAGCCGGATGGTAAAGCTGAAACCACGCTTTACCATCGGTAATCTCAGCGATGCGCTCAACACTTGACGTACTCACGGTACTCAGGGTGAAAGGGATATTGTGTTTGACAGCAGCTTTAGCCAGAATCTCCGGGGCATTCGGCCATACCAGTCCCTGGAGACCAATCGGTGAAACGCCAAAAGGCGCGTCATAAGTATGCCCGAACAATTCAACAGAAAGGTCGCTTCCGGTATGGTCGCTCAGGTAGTATGGCAGGAGTTCAACCTGGCGCAGTTCACTTGTATTTTTAATCAGGTTTATATCTTCATTACAGCCACCGTCAAGGTATTCAAAGGCAAAACGCGGGATGCGGCTTTTTGCTTTGCGGATCAGGTCGTCCATGCCCGGATAGTTCATGTTGTATTTCCAGGTGGGTTTTGTTGGTTTGGGATTTTGCATCAAAAGGGTTTTAAGCAGTCAGTTGGATAGATAGAATCGTTATTGGGAATTTCGCAGACACTACGAAAATCAGCATAAATATTGAGGGCAGGAAAAAATAATGAGATAAAGTATTATCCTGCATACTTAATAAATCATCTCACGGGAGTGTTTCGATTAAAAGACATTAGTAGTTGCAATACTTTGGAATCAAGCTGATATAACATAACCATCATTTCAAAACGCGAATGTCACACTGCTGCCGGTCCAAGGCCCCTGTGGCAAATCAACGATGAGCAGGGTTTCATTTTTAGTAGCATCAGGCAGACAAACAACACCTTCCTTTTTGATGTTGTAAACCCCGGAGATAGTGAGGTTGATGCGCAGTAGCATCCGGGACGGATCTGACACAGTTACTGAACTAATCCGATTGCCTGCAGCCTTCAGCATAACCATCCCTTGGCTGTCAAGCTTAACCTGCAACCCCGTTGTAACCTGCAACGTGCCGGCACGGTAAAAGGCAGCTTGCAACATACCCAGCTTGGCATGCCATACAGACTGGATTTGTCCGGTATTGGACAAGATCTTTATATGAGTATTGTTGACACCACTGTTAACAAATGCCTCCAGATCAGTATCGGGAACTACGATGTATTGGTAGCTGGCATTAGCCGGACTGTTCCCATGGTTGAACCAAAGGTTGAAAACAGGTTCTTCCACCAGGGCTGTACTGATGTTTTTCTGATCGGTGATGGAAGCCCATGTGCCGGTGGCCACCTGATTCGATAATTGCAAAGTTGCAGGTGACGGGAATAAATAACCTATCCTGTTTTGGTGTACCCATTTGATGTTTTCTGCCTTCCTGCTTCCCGATTCCACTACCTTTTGCTTTCCATTCTGATTAACTGTAACAGCACCACGCAAAAGCGCTTGATTGATGGTTGTGGCCACAGGCAATTTCACGTCTGAATTGATATCAGCACCCAGACAAACATATTCCTCATCAAAAAAGAACCAGGATTTTTTAGCTTCCACCAAATCATGCGGACTCTTGAAATCAAATGCTACAGCGCCATAGAGCCCGTCTGTAACTGCACCTACAAAACTGGTGAGTCCCTTCTTTTGAATATCCTGCGGACCATGCAGCTTAGGCTTCTGCAATACTGTTGTGCCAGAAACTTTTTGCCAATCGTACACCGGCCAAATGTTGTGGTATTCATCCCCCTTGAGGAAAAGGTAGTTGGTGCCGTCTGCACGATGGTGAGTGGGTTTACCCGGACCATTATATGGCATTTCCATGTTGTAGTTGCGGGTGGAGAACATGCGGACGGTAGTGTAAAAATTGGGACGCTGAAAAACAAAATGCTCGGTTTGCCAGAAGAATTTGGCGAATGATTTGGAAGGCTTGACTTCCCCTTTCCGCAACCTAATCAATTCCTCCAACTCTGCTTTCCGGTAGTCTGTATTGAGGAGCAAACGTTCCAACTCCAGTGTACCCCTGGGCTGAAATGTTGATTTGTTGGTAATGTCGCGGTTCTTGACACTTACATCCTCATAGATGCCATATACCTGCTGTTTGCTGATGCCTTCCAGGTAGTAATCCACCAGCTGATTGATTTTCTCCCTCGAAAACTGATACTTGGTTCCAGCCACATAAAACGACCACTCACCAAAGGCATTGGCGTATTTTCCATAACCATATGAAGTGGTATTGTTTACCCTATCCACCCTGTGGTGAAAACTATAATCCTGCTGCATGCCCCGCTCACCGGTTGAAAACTTGATTTCCCCTTCAATAACCCTGATAACCTTTTCAAATGCAGCAAGGCTGTCGAGGTACAACAAATTTTTAGCCAAGATGCCTGCAATCACTATCCTGTCGCCACTGGGTCTTGCCCCCGAAGCATCCAGGCTGGCGCGACCAATCATTTTCTGTGTTTTCATGGCCAAATCCCGGCTCAGGTCATCCCCCATGATCAACAACAGATTCACCAACCACGTAGGTGTGGTAATCTGGTTATCATGCCAGTTGTCGCCCACATAATCTTTAGCAACCCAAAATTCTACCGCACCTTGTATGGTCTTTAAAATACCTGCATCATGGAAAAATGATGAACTGCTTGTCTGGTAAGCTTTTGCGAGGTAGAATAAATTCGATAAATGTTTCTGATGCGGGAACCCTGCGGTAGTTGACAGATCACTGTAATCAATGTCTGTAAAAGAGCCATCCTGTTTATATGTGCTGATAATCTGCCGAATCTGTGAATCGTTCACTGCACCTTTCATCAATTCAGTGATGACCCTCGACTTGACAATCCCCATTCCACCTGAACCAGCTTGAGGAACTGTTTGTGCATTCCCAAATGCAAAAAAGCTGAGACATAAACACAACAAAAAAGCCAGTTTCAGGTATCTGTTCATCATCGAAAATTGTTGCAACGAATATGCACATTAATTTCGAAAGATTGGGGTTGTGTAATAGCCAAAATAAAAAAACAATTACCGATCAGACATTCACCCATTCAATCTGAGAGGGAAGAAAAATATGGGCAAAAAATTAGAACTCATCTCAATTTGATGTCAAATCTTCCGCTTTGGATGACAATCGAGTCTGTTAGAGAGATTGCATTTGTTGTATCAAGTGCTTTGCTGTACAAGGTCCCAAAGAATTCTCCTGAAACAATTTTATTGATGGTATCCAGACGGTTCAACCGGATAGAGAAATTGGGATGCTGCGGAGATAGTGTATAATTTTTTTCCGGTTGGCCGGGCTCGGAAAAACTGTATACCACCCCTATCGTATCATTTGAAAACGTGGAATAATTGACAAGGCCTCTTAAGTATGTTGACCAACTGAATGAAAATGTTTCGATGGATTTTCTTGACCCCTTTTTAAAAATTACCCTGTCTGCCTGTATCTCCATATCACCATTTCTATAAAATGCGGTAACATTATCCCTGCAGCCACCGGCAAACGGAAAACAAACCCGATTGTGATTGGTCCAAACCGATTCATCCAACATAAAGCCCAACACGTTTTGTCCTGTTTGTGTTTGTGGAGGAAGCATAAATACAACCTCACTGTCATCCTTTAGGCAGGAGCATATTGCCATGGCAACAAACAAGAAAGCAAATGATTTTTTCACAGTTGGTTATTGTTATATCGCTTGGGGAAAGTGTTTCCATTATTACTATCCCATTTGATAAGTCAAACTCATTTCCCCTTGTAAGTCAGCGCTTCGGGAAGATATGATTTGATTTTTTCCTTTCTGACCGCATCGGTGGGGTGTGTGCGGAGGAAGTCTGGTACCTGGTTGCCTCCAGAAGCCTTCTCCATCCTGTCCCAGAAGGCCAAGGCTTCGTTAGGATCATAGCCGGCCATAGCAGCCCAAATGAGTCCGTAGCGGTCGGCTTCGAGTTCATGCTTACGCGAGAAGGGCAACATCACCCCCACTTCAGATCCAATGCCGTAAGCTTGTAAAAAAAGATTTTGCGTTTGTGCCGGTTTACTGCTCAAAGCTACGGCTAACGTAATGCCTCCAAACTGCTGGAGCATGGAACTGCTCATCCGTTGGTTACCATGCTGCAATAAAGCATGGGAAACTTCATGACCCATGACCACGGCGAGGGCATTTTCGTTTACAGCGATGGGTAATAATCCAGTGTAAACCACAATTTTACCTCCGGGCATACACCAGGCATTGACTGTTGCATCATCAACAAGGTTGTATTCCCACTTATAGCCAGTCAATACTCCTGACATATTTTTACCTGCATAGTACCGGTTGACAGCCTGGGTAATCCGCTCACCTACGCGCTTAACCATTGCCAGCTGAGCATTTTGCTGGCCAGCAACAACGGGATGTGCTTTGAGAAAATCTTTATACTGACCAGAAGCAAGCGACTGAATTTCTCCTTCTGGTATTATTGTCAATTGTTTTTTTCCTGTAAGGGCATTTCTTGTGCAGGATAGAGCTCCGACAATCAATATCAGATAAAGCAATCCAAACTGTACAAGCGATTTGAGTGTCTGCATAAAAAATATTTGGGATGGAATTGGCTGTTTGTGTTTCCAGCAAAACTCCATCCCAAACCTAAATCATCATCGCCAATGGGCACGTAAATTAAACGTTAAATCAGTTTTCGCATTTTTGAAAAACTACTCCGCTCCATCCAAAATACTGTCAATTTCCTTCAATTCAGCCTTGGTGAAGCTGAGGTTGGATAAGGCATTGTAAGCATCTTCCACATGTGCCACTTTGCTGGCACCGATGAGTACTGATGTAACCCTATCATCACGCAGCAGCCAGGCCACTGCCATTTCAGCCAGTTTTTGTCCGCGCTGTTGTGCCATTTCATGCAACCTGCTGATGGCTGCCAGTCTGGCCGGCGTAAGCTGCTCGGGCTTGAGCGAAGGATTCCTGCTGGCCCTGGATTCAGCCGGAATACCCTGCAGGTACTTGTCGGTTAGCATGCCTTGTGCCAAAGGTGAAAACGCAATACATCCCACTTGATGGTCTTCCAATACATCCAACAGTCCCTTTTCAGGTGTGCGTTCAAACATGGAGTATTTGGGCTGATGGATCACACAGGGTGTACCCAACTCGCGGAGTATCTTGAAGGCTTTTTCAGCCAATTCTGGCGGGTAATTGGAGATGCCGGCATATAGAGCCTTCCCCTGTCTTACAATCAGATCCAAGGCGCCCATGGTTTCCTCCAAGGGCGTCAGGGGATCGGGTCTGTGGTGGTAGAAAATATCCACATAATCGAGCTGCATCCTTTTCAAACTCTGGTTGAGACTTGCCAGCAGGTATTTCTTACTGCCCCAATCGCCATAAGGCCCGTCCCACATAGTGAAGCCTGCCTTCGTGGAAATGATCATCTCATCCCTGTAGCGACCAAATCCCTTTTGCAGGATATCGCCAAAATTGGATTCTGCACTACCCGGGGGCGGACCATAATTATTTGCGAGATCAAAATGGGTTATTCCGAGATCAAAAGCGCGGTACAGGATCTGCTCATAATTGGAACGGAGATCGACGTGCCCGAAATTCTGCCACAATCCCAATGAAATAGCCGGAAGCACGAGTCCGCTTTTGCCGCTCCTGCGGTAAGGTATGCGCTCATACCTGTTGTTGTCTGCCACGTAAGTCATATTGTATATTTTAATTCAATTGTTCAACGCTGTTTTCAAGCGTACCAATACCATCAATCGTCATGCTAACGATATCACCGGGCTTTAGGGTAAAGTCATTCGGAGGTACCAGACAGGTGCCTGTCATGAGGTAAGCACCCTGCTCAAAATGCATGGCCCTGAAGAGGTAGCTGATGAGTTCGTCATGTTTTCTTTTCATCTGATTGATGGAAATCATGCCACTGAAAACGTCTGCTCCAGCTCTCCTGATTTGCATCCTGATTTTTGTATCAGGATTGATAGGATGTTCCGGAACCCACAAACAGGGACCGATGGCAGCAGACCGCTCATAACATTTCGCCTGTGGCAGGTAGAGCGGATTCTCACCTTCAATATCCCTTGAACTCATGTCGTTCCCGATGGTGTAGCCAACAATTTTCCCATGACGATTGGCAAAAAGAGTGAGCTCCGGTTCCGGAACATTCCAGTGGGAATCACTGCGAATGTAAACCGATTCACCCGGACCCGCACAACGTCCTGCAGTTGATTTGAAAAAGAGTTCAGGCCTTTCCGCCTCATAAACTTTGGCGTAGAAATCAGCGCCACCACTGAGTTTGGACTCTTCCATCCTTGCTTCCTTACTGCGCAGATAGGTAACGCCGGCTGCCCATATTTCCTGCGAGCCCAATGGTGCTTGCAATGGTTGTGTATGGAGCCAGCTTTCATCACCCACCGGAGATGAAGTGGCTATCAAACTTTCAAGATGGGCATGCAAATTGTCTGCATTAACGAGCTCATCCCAAACCTTGCCGGCAGCAAGATATACCTGCTGATGGTGCATGATGTAAACAGCATTGTTGACTTTATATAATTTCATGGACAAATGGCTATAAGGTTAAATTGGGAATGAAAATTACAACAAAAAACAGCTGTCAGAAATAAATAAATAAAGAAACTGTTTTGCAGTTGAAATGCGAAAAACTCCCCTCCTACCTGCGGTAGGTAAACCTGGATCAGGAGGGGAATTATGAAAATTTAAAAAGCACAAAACATCAAATGAAATGCCAATCAAATCCTGCCGCCGAATTTGCGGAGGTGATAAGTGAAACTCAACAGGAAATAACGGTTCAGAACAGCCGTTCTGACGTCTTCCACATAGTTCAACTCCACCTGCCGGGTAACACTCCTGTTGGCGTTGAGCATATCGAAAACAGTCAGCCTGAGCTCACCTGTTCGGTTTTTCAGGAACAATTTCGCCACACCTGCATTCCAGAGGGGGATGTTCTGATTGAAAGAGGCAGCACTTCCCCGATTCATGATATAATCAAGGTCGTTGGAAAACACCCATCCGTTTTTGGTCGTTACAGTGGGCTCTACCGACAACCGCTCGCTGAAGAAATTGATATCCTCCCGATCAGCTGCAGTATACTGAGTAAAATTTAGGTTGGTGTTACTCGACAAAACCAGGTCGAGATAATCCGCCAAATTCAAGGTAAGTTTCACTCTACCACCGGTAATATACCTATCCGTGTTTGCAATGGCATCATTGAATAAGTTTACATCCCTGATGTTCCGAAGATAAAGAGAAAAGCCCAGGTTGGCTTTGGGATCTTTGAATGATTTACTATAGTATGCGTCCAATCTGATATCATGAGCACCATCCAGATTATTGGGTTTTGCATATTGTGCGCCGGGAATGAGCAGGTAGTCGTCAACCAAAACCGATGAGGCAGTGCTGTTGAAAACAACCGTATTGGCGATGCGGTTGGCAATGAATGTGGCATTGAGATTGGCAGAGAAATTGCTGGAATTGCTTCCCCGAACAGAATTGTAATTCAGGGTGATGTTGTTGTGGTACTCCTGCTTCAGATTTGGATTGCCAGCTCGGACATACAACAGGCTGCCGTTGTTCACAACATCCTGCAATTGGGTTATGTAAGGTTGTTGGGTCCAGGTCCTGTACTTGAAGCGCATAAACTTTGTTTTTCCCCTCCTGTATTGCAAAGTTGCACTGGGCAGCCAATTGATAAATGGTCTGTTGATAGTGGTTTCCTTGGTTATATTAAAGCTCTCCATTTTAACCTGCTGGAGATACAACCCACTGCCGAAACTCCAGTTGCGGTTGACCTGATGCCATAAACTGATTCCACCCCTATCGTAAAAATTATCATTCTCAAACCGGTTGGTCAGCGTCGGAACAATGATGCTGTAAATTCCAGTGGACAAATTTCTTCTGAAAGTCTGCTGATCAGATCCATTGTCGTTTTTGCTCTTAGTATAAAAAAACTCCAATTGGTCTTTCGAAGAAACAGGTTCTGTATAAGACAATGTTGCTCCCCAGCGGCGGGTATCAACAAGCGTTACACCGCTCTGATCAAGCGTATCTTTCCCCCTGTTATAACGATCGTTATAACTGACAGTTACCCCATCCCGATCGCTTTCATTATTGCCTTGAGTGATGTTAAGGCTTGCCGTTCTACCGCGCTTATTGAAACGGTGGCGGTAGAGCATGCTGTTGCTGAGGTTATACCCACTGTTTCCGGAACGGTTGGTGGATTGCAAGGCACTGAAAGGGTTGATGCGACCTTTGGTAGTAAATGACTGGCTTTCGGTGATATAATCAGACAGTTGGCTACTATACTCAGACCTGATCAACACCGTATGGGCACTGTCGAACATGTGGTCTATTTCGAGAAAGCCCCGCAGGTTTTTATTGGTATTGCCGGATATGATTTTGGCGGTGTTGAAAAAGGAGGAATCATTGACCACAAATGTTTCCCTGAAACGGTCGCGGTTGTTGGTGATGTCAATATCACTGTAAAAAATATTAGCTGCTATTTTAGTTTTCTTTTTGAACTCCTCATTGTAATTGACCCCTCCGCTTAATGTTGTAGAGATACCATTGGCATTGCCTGAATATACATTGGTTCCGCCCGAAGCTGCCTTATCCCCCGGATTCATCTCTCCCAGAAAATCCTGTATGGTAAAGTTCTGGTTGTTGATGTTGTTGTATTGTGTGAGGAAAGACAGCTTTCTCTCTCCGTTGATGAAATTAGCACTCGCTGCACTGGCATTGCGGTCTTTTGAACCATAAGCTATACTGCCTTTCCCGAATACGCCTTTCTTTCTGTCTTTCTTGGTAATGATATTAATGGTTCTGATGCGATTGCCATCATCAAAACCACTGAACTGACTCTGGTCACTCATCGCATCAATCACCTGTATTTTTTCGATGATGTCTGCGGGAAGGTTTCGTGTGGCCAATTTGGGATCATTGCCGTAAAAAGGTTTACCATCCACCAGAATTCTGGTTACAGGCTCACCCTGTGTTTTGATGGACCCATCACGGTCAACATCCATACCCGGAACTTTTTTCAGCAGGTCTTCAGTTGATGCATTGGGCAGGGTTTTGAATTGGCTTGCGTTGAACTCTGTGGTATCGCCCATCACAGCCATGGTGGCACTACGGATGATGATGCTTTCCATGAGGTTGGCAAAACGCAGCATACTGATCTTGCCCATGTCAGGCGACATTTCAGCAGTGGAAAGCAGAATGCTTTTATCTGAAGAAACATATCCGGAAAAGCTGATGCGCAAGGTATATGCGCCCATAGCCAATCCTGAAAAAGCAAATGCCCCATCCGCCGCGGTTATACTTGATTTCAACAGTGTCGAATCAGGTAATACCAGCAACTGGACACTGGCGCCCTTTAGTCCCGCTTTGGCAAGACTGTCCGCCATATCCACCACGCGGCCTCTGATGCTACCTGCCTCTTGCGCAAGCGCATGGGCAATTTGACATGAAAACATCACTATAAAAACCAACCTCTGAAGAAAACCTTTGCTGCGCTTCACTTACTGCTTTTTTTTACGGGGGCTATCAATATTTGTCCTGCCTTCAACAATTCCTTTTCCAAATCCTGGTAGGATAATGATTGTGGCGACTTATGCTGCTCAATAGACATCACTGCAGCGATTGCTGCGCTTTGTCCGAGTATCATGAACACCGGCTCCATTCTGATGGATCCGTATGCAATATGCGAGCTGGATACAGCCACTGGAACAAGCAGGTTGCTGCATTCCTTTTCTTTAGGCAGGATAGTGCCATAATCAATGCTGTAGGGCCTTGCAGGCTTCACACCAATATCGCCTTCATTCTGAACAAAACCTTCCGGAGTCACATACCGCTGGGCATTGTGGGCATCCAGCGCATAGGAACCCATGCCGATGGGGCGGGCTATATTGGTTTTCCCCAAGGCATCCGCTTCCTTCATGATAAAATCACCAATCATCCTGCGAGCCTCGCGGATATACAGCTGATGCGGCCAGTTACCATTGTCTGTAAACTCATCTTTGGCCAGTCCGAAATTAGCCATCTCTTTGCGCACGGCAGCAGGAACAGCAGTATCATTGGCCAAAAAATACAGGTATCCTTGCTGATATAGCTCATGGGCCTTGATAATCTCTTTCCTCCTTTCGTAGCTGGCCTCCGGATAATCATAGTTCCCACCAATGTAATCGCTGCTCATGGGACCATGGTTATTGGTATCCGTTTTGCGGTTGGGGATAGTATCGAATTTGGAGAAGACTTCTTTCACATCACCCCATCCGGCTGCAAAAGCCCTGGCCAGCAGTTCATAGCGAGATCGGTCATATCCTTCCGGCTTGGGAAAAGGCACCCTGTTGTCTGGATGGTTGCTCATGCACAACCTGAAACAATAAGCTTGTAGTTTTTTATCGCCTGCACCTTTGATTCCCGGAGGCTCGGCACTGATTTCCGGAAGGAGTCCGCTAGAAGGATTACCTGGAATTTTATATGGATCCACCGGCTGCATGAAATAGTGGCGATGCTGAAAGACACCCGTCTGCACGCCATTCCACTGCTCGCCATACACATCGTTTCCCTCTCTTCCAACCGTATAAGAAACGCCTGCAGCCGCCATGAGGTCACCCTCATAGGTGGCATCCATAAAAATCTTTCCCTTGTACTGATCGCCATTCAGGGTGCGGATTGCTGTAATCTTTCCGTTTTTTACGGTTACGCCCCCTTTGTTTCTGTTGAGCCACACATCTCTGTGAATGATGAGGTTGTTTTCTTTCACATACTGTTCAAATACAGCTTCCGCTGCATGCGGTTCAAAGATCCACATGGTTTTGTAAGTACTGTCCAGTGCCACCGTTGCCTGTCCCACATTACCGTATGCACTTTTCTTTTCCCAACGCCAGGCCTTGTCACCATTGTAATGCAGATAAAGCCGATGGTAAAAATCCCTTGCCAATCCGCCAATTACTGTTTTGTTACCCGTGTCTGTAAAACCCAGTCCCCCTGAAGACATACCGCCCATGTGTTTATCTGGTGATACAATGATGACCGATTTTCCCATGGCCTTGACCTGAACCGCTGCAGTAACAGCGGCTGCGGTTCCGCCATAGATGATGACATCTGCTTCATGGGTTTGATATTGGGTCGGAACGGCCATGCCAACAAATAAGCAAGCCCAACAAAGCAGGAGTAAAAAACGGGAAAAAAAGGACTTCATACAGCTATGCAATATTAAGGAAACAATTTACAACTTTCCACCATGTCATCCACTGCAAAAATGGATATACTACTGCTTTAAGGCAGCATACAACACTTCCACCGGGTGCATGCTTTTGACGCCAGTTCCATCCTTGATTTGGTGCCTGCAACTGGTGCCTGCAGCAACGAGGATTTGATCCTCTTCAAGAGACCTGGCAGCCTTGAACAGCACCAATTCGCCAACCTGCATAGAGATGTCGTAATGTTCTTTTTCATACCCGAAAGAACCCGCCATACCGCAACATCCCGAAGGAATGAGTCTGGCTTCATAATTGACCGGAAACGACAAAGCCCGTTTGACGGGCGTCATGGAGCTGAGCGCCTTTTGGTGGCAATGACCATGTATTTTCAGCTTTTGAGCAGCAGTGGTAAACTGTTCTGTTGTGATATTCCCTTTGTCGGCTTCCCGCATGAACCACTCTTCAAAAAGGTAAACATGCTTGGCCAGCCTGTTGGCATCTTCCTGCAAGGCATCTTCCACCAAGGAAGGATATTCATCCCGGAAACCCAGTATGGCAGAGGGTTCTATGCCTACGAGCGGAATATCATCTGAGAGGAGTCCGGAAAAAATCCTGACCTGCCGAGTGGCCAGTTCCTTTGCTTCCCTGATCAATCCTTTTGATAATTGCGCCCTCCCACTTTCCGGATGATTTGCCATCAGCACTTCGTAGCCCAAACCCTCCATCAGCAACACCGCCTTCTGACCAATCCCCGTATCTGTATAATTGGTGAACTCATCACAGAAAAGATAAACCCTACCCTTTTGACTCCCTCTTCCCTCTTCCGTATTCCCTCGTCCCTCGTCCTTCGTCCCTCTTCCCTCTTCCCTCTTCCCTCTTCCCTTTTGCCTTTTCCCAAACCACAAACGCAAAGATTGCGCAGACACTTCCGGCAACGTCCTTTCCGGATGAAAACCTACTATCCTGTTGATCAACTGGCGGACAGGCCTCAATTGAACAAGGGTGTTGTAAAGCGGTGCAACCCTTGATGCCAGTTTCATTTGCGTGCCAAAACCGGCGATGAGTTTCGTGCGGAAAGGGATGCCATGGCTGTCGTGATAAGCCTGCATAAATTCCGCTTTCATTTTCGCGACATCAACACCTGAAGGGCATTCTGTTTTGCAGGCTTTGCACGACAAACAAAGGTCCATGATCCCTTTCACCTCTTCCTGCTGAACCGGCTCAACAAATCCGCCTGTGAGGTATTGCCGCAGGATATTGGCGCGGGCACGTGTGGTATCTTTTTCACTTCGGGTAGCCATGTAGCTAGGGCACATGGTTCCACCGGTGATTTCTGTTTTGCGGCAATCACCTGATCCACTGCATTTTTCTGCGAGTTTCAGGAAACCACCTTCACCCTTGAAATTGAAAACGGTATTGGACTGTGGAGTGGGAATGTCTGCAGTATACCTCAACATGGCATCCATGGGAGGGGTATCCACTATTTTGCCATTGTTGAAAATCCGGTTGGGATCGAAAATGGATTTCAGATCGCGGAACAGTGCAAAAACCTTTTCACCCATCATTTTCGGAATGAATTCTCCGCGCAGCCTGCCGTCGCCGTGTTCTCCCGACAAAGAGCCGTTGAATGATTTCACCAATTCAACCGTTTCTTCGAGAATTGATCGGAACTGATGCTGTCCGGCTTCTGTTTTCAGGTTGATGATGGGTTCCACATGAAGTTCACCAGCTCCGGCATGGGCATAGATGGAATATTGTACACCATGACTTTGCAGGAGATTTTCCAGTTGTTCGATGTATGCGGGAAGGTCTTTGGGAAGCACGGCACAGTCTTCAATCAGGTTTACCGGTCGTGCATCCCCCGGTAGGTTACGAAGCAAACCGAGGCCTGCCTTTCTTACGTCCCAGGCCAGTTTACATTGTTCTCCCCGCAAAATGGGGTGCGCATAGCCTAACTGTTGTTGTTGGAGGGTATTGATAAAAGCTGAACACTTTTCGAGTAGCTTCTGCTCATTATGCTCAAAAAACTCAACCATGAGGATGGCCTTGGGCTCACCTGCAATAAAAAACCGGTTTTCCGATAAATCAGGATGGCCTTTGGTGAATTGCAGGATAAAATCATCCACCAGTTCTGAAGCTGAACATCCATTCTCCAGGGCCACCAGATTGGCTTTCAGGGCTTCCTGCATGGATGCCGCATGAACAGCCACCATGGCCACATGAGGAGGCGGAAGCTCCATCAGTTGAAGCTTGGCTTCGGTGATGAAACAGAGTGTACCCTCAGAACCTGCAATCAGGGTGCAGAGATTGGGTTCTTCCAGCTTGGGGAAATGCTGAGCAAGCAGGTCTAGCGCGTAGCCAGTATTCCGGCGTTTGATTCCCGGATCCGGGAATCCAGCTGCAATTGCCCTTCTGTTTTCCGTATCCCCCAACAGTTCACTGATGCCACTGTAAATCTGACCTTCAGCATCTTCCTGCAATGCTTTTTCTTCCCATTCTTTTCTGGATGTCTTTTTGAAAACCACTTCTTTTCCATCATGCAGGATGGCTTTGACTTGCAACAGGTGGTCCCTGGTATTCCCCCAGGTGATGGAATGGAGTCCGCAAGAATTGTTGCCAATCATCCCCCCAATCATTGCCCTGTTGGCTGTAGAGGTTTCCGGTCCGAACTGCAACCCATGCGGCTTCAAAAAGGCGTTGAGGTCGTCTCGGATAACACCCGGCTGCACCCGAACCCATTTCTCTGCAACATTCACTTCCAAAATATTGGTAAAATACTTGGAGATATCTACTACAATGCCGTTGCCCACAACCTGTCCGGCCAGGGAGGTACCTGCTGCCCGTGGAATCAATGTGGTTTTTTGGTTGCTTGCCAATTCAATGAGTTTGCGAATATCCTCCGCATCGCGCGGGATGGCAACTGCATGCGGCATTTCCTGGTATTCTGATGCATCAGTAGCATACACCCTGCGGATGGCTAGGTCGGAACCTCCTCCATTAAAATAGAGTTCACCGGAAAAATCCTTGAGCAATGCTGAAAAATCCGGAGGCGTCATCATGCGTGTTTAAAGATGAAATCAGCTTTGATTTGAGCGTTTCTCTTATCTATCCTGAAAAGGTGAAAAAAAGCCCAATCAAAAGGATAGATAGAAAATATGGAAAATACATATGGAATATATTCCATTTTCAATTTGGTCACAATTTACAACTGAAATCCTTTTATAGCATCATCAAATCCAATTGTATCGTAGAGCAACATCATCTTGAACATGTCAGTTGGTTCGTTTTAGTGAAATGCTTCTCTGAAATTATCCGATGTTCCAAATATATCACCGAATGTGAACAGATAAGATTTATACAACAAAATTAAAGAAGAGTCTTTGGCATTGACATTTCTACCTGAAAGACATGTAAAAGGTTTTGCCGTGCCGATATTTAAAAACAACAAAGCGATAGCCGCACTGAGCATTTTCTTGCCAGCATATCGATGCAATGAAACCAAACAGTTGGAAGTTATAGCTATGCTCAAAGAAGCTTCTTATGAAATTGAATTAGGATTAAAAGAAAATTAGTTGGTGATTGGTTTTTAATTGTTTCAAGGCAAATGCAATTACAAATTATGTAAAACATTTTTCAACACCTTCAGATCAGTTTGTTCTACTATGGCAATAATCGATTCTCTGAGCGCTTTATGGTCATGCTCTTTCTTGGCTTTGTTGATGGCATCTTTGGATGGATCAATGGGTCGGTTCTTGCTGGGGATTAACCAGTAGGGGGTATACCTGTATTTGGGAATCACGCACATGAACTTGCCCTCCTCCAATTGGTGTGCAGATAAAAAAGCCTTTGCTGCTGCTTCATGATAAGTATCGACAGCAAATGCCACATCAGGACCAAACGCCATCGTTTTACATTTAACCCCAATGCTCCTGGCATAGGCAAGAGAATAGGAATCCCTGAAAAACACAAACTCCGCATTGGTTAAAAGGGTGTTCACGTTAGAAGACATGTTGATGTCATTGTACGTTATGCCATGAATGCCGTATGGCTTACCTGTTTCGTTTTTCCATTTTTCTACATCTGTTTCAGCCACCAGATAAGGTCCTAAGCCATGAAGTAGAAAATCACATTCCTTAAATGCTCTCTGTATAGACACAACATCAGATGACGTAAAGATTTCGAGATTGGGGAATCGTTTTAAGAGCATTTCCTTCACACCATTGCCTACATCGCCAGCCCAAAGCCTTACTTCAGCGTCAGGCAAATGCTTCTCTAACAAATGAAGAACACCAGGTGTATGACCAATGTCCCCAATGTTTACTGTTTGCCAGGAAGAGCGAAGAAGTATTT
The DNA here is from genome assembly GCA_039805815.1 of Bacteroidota bacterium. Taxonomy (GTDB): domain Bacteria; phylum Bacteroidota; class Bacteroidia; order Chitinophagales; family Chitinophagaceae; genus Pollutibacter. The sequence continues at coordinate 16,491 of JBDLTO010000303.1, forward strand.
TCTTCCTTGCATTTCCAGTTTGTTCCGCTTTGCCAGACAACACAGTCAGCAGTTGAGCAGCGATAAATGGCACACTATTGATGAATATTCTGCGACTGATCATCTCTTTTCTATGAATGTTGTTGAAATGCGATGTTAATTGCTGTGGTCAATAAAACTACATCTACAATTTTCATTATTGATTAAAATGAATTTCTAGAGGGAATCAGGGTAAACGGATTCTTGAGTTTTAAAAATGGCTTTTCAAAATAAAAATAGGAAATACTGGCAATGGTCACTGTAATTGCAAATGAAGAAATGAAGCCAACCTCATTTTTCCACTCCAACAAACCCAATTTATCACTAATAGATATCAAGTCCTCTTTGAAAATTTGAAAAACGATCCAATATATTGTGATGTGAAAAATATACATGCCATAGGATATACGACCCAGGTAAACAAATGTTGCAGGCATGTACCTTGCCGGCGCCCCGTACAATGAGAAAAAAATGGACATGACGCCCGCAAGAACCAAAATCCATCCGGACACTGATTGAAGAATGGTTGCAAGATGCGGTGCATCGGCATTGATTTCACAAGCAATAGAAGCAACCAGCCATGATGCAATACCCATCAAAAACAAGAGCAGTCTTGTAATAAGATTCCATTGGGGGGATTTCCCTTGAAGATACAAGGAGGTCAAAATGCCAGCCGCAAAAAACTGAAACTGAACAAAACTATTTGTCCATTGTCCACTGAATTTTGGTGTGGGGTTCGAAGCATAATAAACAATCGAAATATATGCAACGACCATCACCAAAAATGAAAATATTTTAAGGCCTTTTCTGCCGGAAAATGAAATGATCAAGGGAAGCAGAATATACAGCTGCTCTTCAACGGATACACTCCACAAAGGATTGATACAATAGGACTGCCAACCATTAAATGTTATATACCAATTGCCGGAAAATAAGGAAAAAGCAAGCTGCGTGAAAGGTGAAATTTTGGTGCTAAAGTCATCTGTTGTTGAGGTCAGCAATACGATAAGAAAAAAGAAGGTAAAATACAATGGCCAGATGCGCAGCATTCTTCTGATGTAAAACGCCTTAATATTGATTTTTTCAAAATACTCTTCCTCCTATAACAACAACTCCGTGATCAAAAAAGCACTCAGAAAAAAGAACAATGGCACGCCATAATTGCCAATCAGACTGAGATGATAGCCCCAGTAAAATTCCTTGCTGTCAACCGGTGCAAGGTCTAACCGGTGTACGAAAAACACAAAAAGAAATGCACACATGCGGAGTACATCCAACTCGGGCTTATAATATCTTGCTGCTTTCATTTTTGATTTGCATTTGATCAATCAGAGACTAAAATACCAAAAAGATACTTTATCGAAACTTGATTTCAGGTTATTCTCAGAGATATGTCGATTTCATTTAAGATTATACTAAATTGACATGTATATTGGCTTTACCATGTGGGTTCTCCTGTTGATTGTCATCACGATACTGGTTGTACTGATTTCCTATTGTAAGGTTCACCCATTCTTGTCGTTTCTGTTTGTTTCCATCATCACGGGGCTTGCCTATGGTTTTAAAACCAAACTGGTTGTTGAGGCTGTTCAAAAAGGAATAGGATCAACATTGGGTTCAATTCTTCCCATCATATTGCTGGGGGCCATGATTGGAAAGATCATTGCAAAAACCAATGCAAGCACAGTCATCGCTGATCAGCTCATCAAATTGTTCGGACCCAAACGGTTGCCATTTGCTTTCATGATCATAGGCTTCATTGTTTCCTTACCCTTGTTCTTTTCAGTTGCATTTCTCTTGCTGACACCATTGGTATTGACAACGGCCAAAAGACAAAACATCAATCCTGTTTACCTTGGTATCCCAATGCTCGCTTCCTTGTCCATCACCCAGGGATTCCTTCCGCCACATCCTGCACCCTACTATCTGGTGACGCATCTTGATGGTGCTGAAATAGGCACAACACTGGGATGGGGTATTGTGATTTCAATTCCTGCCATGCTGTTGTCGGGCTGGATATTTGGCATGACCTTGAAAAAGGTTCCTTCGAATCCAATGAACTTTACACAAGAAGCTGAAGCTGTCAAACCTCCTTCCTTGTTGTCAAGTCTTTCAATCATTCTGCTGCCTGTACTGTTGATTTCAACAAGTGCATTTTTCAGCAACGCAGTTGTTGAATGGATCAGCGAACCCAACTTGGCGTTGTTTTTATCATTGTTGGTGTCAATCTATTTACTCGGATTCAGAAGAGGGGTGAAATGGGATGAGATGCAGCAGTGGATCGTAGACGCATCAAAGGAGGTTGCTCCGCTCATCCTGACATTTGCAGGTGCCGGTGCATTCAAGGAAATATTGCAGTTGATGAACATCGGCAATGAAGTGATGAGCATTGCCACCAACAACGCAGTGAATCCGCTTTTGCTTGGATGGCTGATTGCTGCACTGTTGAGGATCATCACCGGATCATCAACAGTAGCCGGCATCACAACAGCCGGAATCATCTTGCCGGTACTGGTACAAACAGGAGTAAATCCCAACCTGATGGCCCTGAGCATTGGCGCGGGCTCTATGGTACTCTCGCATGTAAATGATACCGGATTCTGGTTGTTCAAAGAATACTATGGGGTATCCGTGAAAAACACCCTGCGTTCCTGGACCATCATGGAAACGATCCTTGCTGTTGTAGGGCTTGCTGGTGTGCTGGTGTTGCAGAAGTTTATTTAATGAAGGCAGATCCTCATTTCAATTTTTAATTGAAAAGGTTATGCATCGTCAACTCATTTTGAACCAATTTTTTGAAATACAAATTTTGATCTACCCCATGAGTAGTCACCATAGTAATAAAAATTGTCTTTCTTGTCTTTGTTGCATCTGCAAATACTTCCCTTTTTTGTTCTAATTCCTGAGCATATTTCTTTGAAATTGAATATTTGTTGTTTGCAAATTTCATTTCACAAATATTTATACAATGATCTTCACGATCTAACAACAAATCAATTTGTGCCCCCCTTTTTGTTATACTTGGTATATTTGTCCATACTGATTCTCTTACAACTACTGTATCAATTCCCAGAGCTTCTTTTATTTGAGTAACATGTTTTAAACATATTGATTCAAAGGCATACCCACTCCAGCTAGCCCAAGACTGTTGCTGGCATATTCTCAGCCAAGTGCCTTTTCCTGTTACATTTCTCTTCCCCATATATTTTAAATAAAACATGGAATATTCATCAGACAATCGATAAACCATGTTTTTATTATTCTTACCGAATGGGATATAGCTGCTTATAAAGCCAGATTCTTCAAGTTCTTCAATAAAAGAACTAGCCGTTCCTCCCGAACTTGATCCGGTTTCAACTATTATTTCATTTCTTGACAGTCCTATATTTTTTCTTGCCAGTGCCTTAACGACTTTAGTATGATTTGATGAATGATCAAAAAGTGATGAATATAGGTTATCAAATTCGTCAATTAAATAACCATGTTTTGTAAAACAAATTCTATCAATTGCTTGGGCAGCACTTTCTCCTATTTGTATATTGGACAAATATTGCGGAATACCTCCCATTACCATATACAGATTCAGAATTTGATACCTATCCAGCTTTATTGACCTGCTTTTTAAATACGCCTCAGCTTCCTGGAGTGTAAAGGGAGAAAGTTTTATTCTAATACTTACACGATTATGTAAACCACCCTTACTTTTCACTATATTCTGAATCATCCATGAAGCAGCAGAACCACAAATAACTACTGTTAAGTTGGGATATTTTGACGCCCATGTGTTCCAGAAATAATCAAAAGCTTTTAAAAAATTAGATTTAGGTGAATTTATCCAAGGAAACTCATCAAAAAATACTACTGCTTTTTTTTTATTGATGATGGGTTCTAAGAAACGTTGCAATATTTCAAATGCGGATGACCAACTCTTCGGTATAGTAAAGTCTAATGGACTTCCAGTAGCGATTTTCAATGAACGACTAAAATTCTCTAATTGCTCTGATAACTTTCCATCTTTTACTCCCGTAAATTCAAAAGCCATTTGTTTCGCATAGACAGTCCTAACTAAAAATGTTTTTCCTACTCTACGTCGCCCATATATAGCAATCAGTTCAGCACTGTTACTTTTTACAGCTGCCTCCAAAATCTTCTTTTCACTCAACCTACCTACTAACTTATCCATATTTTTATTATAAATTTTATAATTAATACTTGTGTTTTGGCTGAGTTTAAAATTTTATACTCGGCCAAAACTATGAAATATTTTGGAGTTTTGGCTGGTTATAATTTTATAAACCCAGCCAAAACTCTGCTATTAATGGTAACTTTGTTCCAGCTGAAGATTGAAATTGTTGGCAAATGATCGCCTAAAAAACCAGTTGGTTAAACAC
>JBDLTO010000304.1:0-4812 GCA_039805815.1 Bacteroidota bacterium
TCATGTCGTTTCGGAAGACTTCCTTTTTATCATGGAGGATGATGGCACCCGCCTCAGCATAATCATTGTCTGAAAAATGAGCTCCTGTTCCAGCCTTGGATTCTACTGAAACTGCATGTCCATTGCTAACAAGTACACCAACAGCATCTGGTGTTAAAGCAATCCTGTTCTCCTGAAAGGCATTTTCCCTGGGGATAGCAATGGTGAGCGCTGCTGCAGCTGGTCTGATGTCCAGGGTCTCCTCCAAAGGATCATAGCTGAACGCATTACTTAAAAATGGCTTCCTTGGCATTGATAAACAATTAAATACAAGTTAGTCATTTTTCACGGGATATGACCCGCATATGACGCTCATCAGGTCCAACAACAGTCAAATTCACCTCGAGGCGTCTTGCAGGAATCAATTCCCATCCCCTAGATGGCCATTCAACCAAACAAATTGCACCACTGAACAAATACTCCTCCAAACCTGCATCAATTCCTTCCGCAACGGATTTAAGCCGGTATAAATCGAGGTGATAAATAGCATTTCCCTTTGGTAAACCAGAAGCCTCATACTGGTTTGCTAGGGCGTAGGTTGGACTGCTCACGGTGTCTAATACGCCCCATCTTTCGCACAAAGCTGCAATAAGCGTTGTTTTACCAGCCCCCAGGTCACCCTCAAAAGTACAAATACCGTAATCCACTACGAGTGCAGCCAGATGATCTGCAATGGAGCCTATATCTTCCCTGGAGTAACTAATATCCATCATATTCATGAACGCAAAGATAATTTAATCAGTAAATTCGTAGTATGGAGACAATACAGTGGAAAGTAGACGGGATGACTTGCGCAAACTGTGCACTGACCATCAACAAGTTCCTCGACAAACAAGGGATGAAAAATGTGCGTGTGAACCCGCTTGATGCCGAAGTCACTTTCGAAATGGTAGAAGGGTCCCCCGTTGTTGATCTTATCAAAGGTATTGAGGGACTTGGATATCAGGTAACTGCAGGCAGTCAGGTAACTGGAGAACAAAAGAAAGGTTTTCTGCACAGTCAGACACAAAAATTACTTTTTTGTCTGCCATTCACGCTGGTCCTGATGTTACATATGTTTGCGTCTTGGTTACCTATTCACTGGCTCATGAACCCCTGGATACAGTTGACACTCTGTATTCCTGTTTACCTGGTTGGCATGTCTTTTTTCGGTAAAAGTGCTATTATAAGCTTGAAAAACAAGATGCCCAACATGAATGTGCTGGTTGCATTAGGCTCATCTGCAGCATTCTTCTATAGCCTTACAGGCACACTGATCGGACGCGGAGAGGAATTCCTTTTTTATGAAACTGCAGCCACAATCATAACCCTAGTATTTTTTGGTAATTACCTGGAAGACCGTTCCATGCAGTCAACACAGCGTGCGCTGAAAGCGCTCATGAAATCCCAAAAGGTGATGGCCAATATGATCGCTTTTGATGAAAATCATCAGGAGGTAATTTTACCCATCGAAAATACACAACTCAAGGTAGGCGACCTCATCCTTATCAGAAGCGGCGAACAGGTTCCGATTGATGCAAAAATCCTTTGGGGGGACGCGCATGTTAATGAATCCTTGCTCACTGGAGAAAGCATCCCCATTCACAGGCAGGCAAAAGATAAAATCATCGGAGGCAGTGTGCTGGAGTCCGGCTCCGTAAAAGCGCAGGTTACTGCCACTGGCAATGATACAGTGCTGTCTGGTATACTGCAACTTGTAAAGCAGGCACAGGGCGAGAAACCCCCAATCCAGCACCTGGCAGACAAGATAAGTGCGGTTTTTGTGCCACTTGTGATTGGTATTGCAGTTGTGACCTTCATTGCTAATTTTTTTGTAACAGACACGTTTACTGATGCGCTCATGCGCAGCATCGCAGTGCTGGTTATAGCCTGTCCTTGCGCCATGGGACTTGCCACACCGGCCGCCATCGCAGTTGGCATGGGAAGGGCGGCAAGATCTGGCATACTTTTCCGCAACGCAACCAGTCTTGAAAACTTCAGAACCATTACTCAGGTTGTGTTCGACAAAACAGGGACACTCACAACAGGCGGCTTCAAAATGTCTGCTTTCGATACCATGAGCATGCCCGAAGATGATTGGAAAACCATCGTTTATTCGCTTGAAAAATATTCAAATCATCCTATCGCCCAATGTATCTCTGCCACTTTCAGGATGAAAACTGAAATCCGATGGGAAAAAATAGAAGAGATCAAAGGCCTTGGCATGAAAGGCATAGACAAAGAAGGAAATACATATTGGGCGGGATCCTATAAACTGGTTGCAGATAAAGGAGGAGCAGGCGGACACAATGTTTACGTTCTTAAAAATGATAAAATCATTGGATGGATAGATGTACAGGATGAAATCAGAACTGAATCCAAAGAGGTAATCACCTACCTGAAAAGTAAAAACCTGAAAACAATCCTGCTCAGTGGAGACAGGAAAGAAAAATGCGATCTGATTGCAACGTCCCTGGGAATTGATGAAGTGATTGCGGAAAAGACCCCTGAGGAAAAACTGACAATCATTAGCCAGCTTAATGCCGAAACACCCACCGCCATGGTGGGAGACGGGATTAATGATGCACCAGCCCTTGCCAAAGCCACTATTGGCATCTCACTCAGTGAAGCCTCGCAACTGGCCATTCAAAGCGCACAGGTAGTCTTGATGAATTCGGGTATCAAAAACCTACCATTAGCACTGGGATTGGGTAAACATACTTATGCAACGATCCGCCAAAACCTTTTCTGGGCTTTTTTCTACAATATCATTGCGATACCCATTGCAGCATTGGGATTCCTGACACCTACTTTTGGTGCCCTGGTAATGGGGATGAGTGATGTTGTGCTGGCTGTAAATTCCGTCAGACTTTTCTTTAAAAAAGTGATCTGATTACACCAATTGCATGAGCCCTCGGGAAATTCTTCAACACTATTGGGGCCACAATGCCTTCAGAGCTGCCCAGGAGGAGATTATAGAGGCTGTACTGAGCAATAGAGATACATTGGCCATCCTGCCAACAGGAGGCGGCAAATCAGTTTGTTTCCAGGTTCCTGCGCTTGCTATGCCAGGATGCTGCCTTGTGGTATCACCCCTCATTGCCTTAATGGAAGATCAGGTCCAACGTCTTAAACAAATGAATATACCTGCAGCTGCAATTCGAGCGGGTATGACATGGCAAGAATCAACAACTGTGTTGGATGCATGCACAAATGATGAGCTTAAATTCCTCTATGTATCCCCTGAACGGTTGGAAACACGGGCCTTCAGGGAAAGCCTGCGGCACCTCCCCATCAACCTGCTCGCAATAGACGAATCCCATTGCATATCCCAGTGGGGATATGACTTCAGGCCTGCTTACCTGCATATTTCCAAAGTAAGAGAGACATTTCCTTCAATTCCTATATTAGCACTCACCGCATCGGCAACACCGGAAGTTCAGGCAGATATCATCCTACAGCTGAAAATGCACAATCCGCTTAAATTCACCACTTCCTTCACAAGAAAAAACCTGGTTTACGAAGCAATACCATGTGTAAATAAAATTGGGACCCTGATCAAAAGCCTTGAGTCTATATCCGGTTCAGGAATTGTTTATTGTAAATCAAGAAGAAGAACAAAAGAAATAAGCGAACTCCTGCAACAGCAAGGCATTTCAAGTAATTATTATCATGCAGGCCTTGACCAAGATACCAGAAGAGCCAGACAGGAGTCCTGGATTTCAGGCGAAACCAAAATCATTGCATGCACCAATGCTTTTGGAATGGGTATTGATAAGCCTGATGTGCGGGTTGTAATACATGCTGACGTACCAGACTGCCTTGAAAACTACTATCAGGAGGCAGGGAGAGCTGGAAGGGATGGTGAGTCTGCAAAAGCCATACTGCTGTATAACGATCGTGAATTGGCTGAACTGCAGTTACAGCCTGATATCAGGTACCCGAACATGCAAACAATCAGAAAAGTTTACCATGCACTGGCCAATTTCCTACAGGTGCCAACAGGAGGTGGCGTGAACATTTCGTTTGATTTTGATATGGAGACATTTATGAGTAGGTTCAAACTCAATCTTTATGATGTGCTTTACAGCCTGCAGGCCCTCAGGCAGGAACAAATCATCTCCTACCTTGAAAACGTATTTCTTCCTTCCACCGTTCAATTCAATACAGGGCGCGCTTACATTGAGGAAATAGAAGCATCGTTCCCTGCTTATGAACCGCTCATTAAAGCCCTCTTGCGCTCCTATGCGGGCATATTGGATCAACCGGTCAGGATCAGTGAACAACAATTGGGCAGGAGGCTTTTCAAAGATGTTGAAACAATCCGCAAAGGGCTGGTTTTCCTCCATGGGACTGGTCTGATTGTTTATATCCCTAGCAAAGATCAACCGCAGATCAATTTTTTACAGGGTAGGATACAAACTGATGAACTTAATGTCAACCATGCCAATTACCTGAAAAGAAAAGCGGCATACAAGGCGAGAATTGAGAAAATGACCGGATATATTTCAGACTGGGATTGCCGGTCAGTTTATATCGGATCTTACTTTGGAGATGATGAGATAGTACCCTGTAGGATATGCGACAATTGCAGGAAGAAAAGCCATAAAGAGCCGGGCTATCCAGAAATGAAAAATTTTATGCAAGCAATTAAAGCGAAGGCAACAGATCCGATAGATTTTGAAACCCTCCGGTCAGCCCTTCAGGCAGATCCTGAACACCTCAAAAGAACACTCATTTTTATGAAAGGAGAAGGAATAATTGGGTTTGATGTATTTGGGAGAATCTCCCTAA
>JBDLTO010000305.1:0-11866 GCA_039805815.1 Bacteroidota bacterium
CCTGCCCTCCTACAACAGCAGAACCTACCAGGGCAGCCAAAAGCGGTATGGTTATGGTGGCAACAGTTTCATCTGCGCTGTGGAGTTTGGTAAAAAGATCAAAGCCAAATCCCTGCTTGCCGGCGGACAAAGCGGAAACCCTGCATCCAAGCACTTCAAAGACCAGGCAGAGATGTATACCAAAGGGCAGTTCAAAGATGTGCTGTTTTATAAGGAAGACATCCTGAAAAATATGGAAACGCAATACAGCCCCGGGGAGCGGAAATAAATTGCACGTATCTTTGTAAAAACTATACGTATCATGACAACCAAGCTCACGCTTACTGTCGAAAGCCAAATCATTGAAAGGGCAAAAAAATATGCCAAGGGTACCGGTAAAAGTCTTTCTGCAATTGTTGAAAGCTATCTGGATGAGATCACTTCAACTGAAACAACAACAGGAAACTTATCTCCCAAACTGAAGAAACTGATTGGTTCAGTGAACCTACCCGTTGATTTTGATGAGGAAAAGGAAAAATGGGCGTACCTGGAAAAGAAACACTTTTGAAAAATATATTTGTCGATACAAACATCATCATTGACCTGATTGCTGACAGAGAACCATTCAGCAAATATGCCATTGCCCTATTCAGTGAAGCAGAAAAGAAGAAAGTCAAACTCTATACTTCCTCCCATGCCATTGCTACAACCCATTATTTACTGAAGAAATACTCGGAAGAAAAAAAACTCAGGCAAATCCTGCTGGAACTTTCCACCTACCTGCAAATCATCCCCATTGACGCTGATATCATCAGAAAGGGGTTGAAATCGAAGCACAAGGATTTTGAAGACGCACTGCAAATCCTTTGTGCAGGCAGCATTCAGAAAATGGATTGTATAGTGACCAGGAATATCAAAGATTTCAAAGACGCAGATATCCCCGTAATCAGTCCGGAAAAACTGAAACTTTAAACCCACACCATGCGAAAAATCATCATGTCCGTTTGCTGCAGCATCCTGCTTAGCGCCGGCTTTAGCCAATCACAGCAGATCAGTGCATCAAAAATCAAAAGTCTTGATTCACTATTCAGACTTACGTTTCCTGCAACTGAACCAGGCGCAATCATCTTGATGGCACAAGACGGAAAACCTTTTTTCCGGAAAGCCTATGGCATGGCCAATATCGAATTACCCACCCCAATGAATACCGATCATAAAATGGGTATCGGATCGATTTCCAAACAATTCACCGCAACAGCCATCCTATTGTTGCAACAGGATGGAAAGCTGCAGGTGGATGACGATATCCGCAAATACCTTCCCCAATACAATACCTGGGGCAAGACCATTACCATCAGGCAAATACTTTCCCATACAAGCGGCATACCCAGCTATACAGAACTGCCTGGTTTTGATACGCTGGCCGACAAAAAAATCTCCAACAGCAGACTCATCCGGTTTTTTGAATCTGCACCACTGATCTTTGAACCGGGAACAGACTGGAGCTATTCCAATTCAGGATTCGTGCTGGCCGGAATCATCGTTGAAAAAATAACCGGTCAACCCTTCAATGATTTTGTGCGGGATCGCATCCTGAAGAAACTCAATATGACAGAAACCGCTTTCGGCAGCAGCGATTATGCTCTGCCTGGTAAAACAGCAGAATACGCAGGAAATACGCCAAAAGGTAAAATCAAAATGGAGACCCAGTACGACTGGTATTGGGCTTATGGTGCAGGACAACTCGTGAGCACCGTTGACGATATGCTCAAATGGGATGAGGCCCTTTATGATGCAAGCTTCATCAAGCCAGAACTGTTGCAAACAGCCCATTCAGCTTACAAACTCAAAACAGGAATCTCCGCCAATTATGGATTGGGATGGGGAGTTGATACCCTCAATGGCAAAGCCGTTATCCAACATGGCGGAGCCATCGGAGGTTATCGTGCTCAAGGCATCCGCATGCCAGATGAACATCTCTACATGATTCTGCTCTCCAACTCAGGAACCACCAATGCCAGCCTTACTTTGAACAAGGCTGTCTCTCTGCTGAACGGCATCTCCCCCATACGGGAACAAAGGCAGGAAATCCAGCCCTGGAAAGAGATTGTCGGTGTGTATGAATCCCTGAACAGTGGGTCAAGATTGCAGAAAAATTATGGGAATATCCCGGCGTTTATTACCATCCGTGTTGACAGCTTCAACCGAGTTACCGTTCAAAGAACCAGTGGTGTGGTCACAACCCTCACTGCTGCAGGGAAAGACAGGCTTTACGACAAAACAGCACCTTTCACCTCCTGGAAAATCAACAGAGATGCCACGGGAACAGTGACTTCCTTTACGGTTGAAAACCTGGTGCCAACAATGGGACCGGTACGCACCAATAAACGGATTGCAACAACTGTACCTGAGGTGAAAAAGCCTGCAACAGCAGACAGCACATCACTTACAGCCTTCACAGGAAGATTCATCCATGCATTCGGGAGCACCACCAACATCATCCAAAAGGGAAACAGGCTCGTGATGGAAGATCCGGAATTCAAGACAACAACGGAATTGCATTGGCTGCAAGGCAATACTTTTTGGATCAGGGAAAATGACCGTGAAGTGATTTTTTCGCGCGATAAAAAAGGTATCGTAACTTCCCTACAGTTCTTTAATGGAATGCAAAACATCACCATGGAAAAATCCAGTGAACTTTATTAAAACAGCTATATGAAAAAGATCATCACCTTACTGCTTTGTTTGGCCACAGCCGCTGCCCAGGCCCAGGAAATAGGCATCCAGCTTTACTCCGTTCGCAATGAAGTCAAAAAAGACCTCAAAGGAACGCTTGAAAAGGTGCGTGCGATGGGCATTCGTGAACTTGAAGGAGGAGACCTGTATGGAATGGATGTGCAATCTTACAGAAAGCTGTTGGATGGCATGGGGTATAAAATGGTGAGCATCGGCGTGGATTACAATGCCCTGAATGGTGACCTCACCAAAACCATCAGCGATGCCAAAGCACTTGGTGCAACCTATGTGGTTTGCTTCTGGATAGGGCACAACGGCAATGAATTCGGCATGAAAGAAGTTGATGAAGCAGCTGCAAGATTCAACAGGGCCGGCAAAATATTAAAAGAAGCCGGATTGGACCTCTGCTACCATCCACATGGTTACGAGTTCCGCCCTTCAGCTAGCGGCACCCTGTTTGATGACCTCGTTGCCAAAACCAATCCCGATTACATCAACTTTGAGTTGGATGTTTATTGGGTGAAACAGGGCTGTGCAGATCCCGTTGCCTACCTGAAAAAATACCCTTCACGGATGAAAATGCTGCACCTGAAAGACCGTGAACATGGTACTGCATGCAACGATACTGGCGGCGCTGATGAAGAAACCAATGTAGTGCTGGGTAAGGGTGATGTGAATATCAAAGGTGTAATGAAAGCTGCAAAGAAAGCCGGTGTTAAACACTACTTCATTGAAGATGAATCCACCCGCGTCATGCAACAGGTTCCGCAGAGTTTGCAGTACCTGAAATCACTCAAATAAATCATTCAAGGATTACCTTATCAAGTCCAATACCAAGTAGCTTCATCACCACCAGATTGAGCTGTTCGGGATTGCCTTTGATGTGAAATGTCCTGTGCACATGGGTCAGGCTTTGACCGGGTGTCAATGCTGCAGCTGGGGATGAGCTTTCGATTTCATAAAAATTGCCCATTTGTTTTCCATCAATCGGACCGTCATTATAGGCATTGACTGCATCGCCGGAAAAGGGGTCTTGCTGCATCTCCCACAGGGAGTTGACATATTCTGTTGAACCGCCCAAAGTATACTGCGCCAGGGTGAGTACACCATTGGCGGCATCATAGCTAGCTGCGATGGGCAAAGCCCTGCGCGGCGACAATCCAATCTTGCTGCGGTAGTGTCCGTCGGCTTTGAACCGGATCAGGCCATCACCAACCATCAACCGGCTGGCAGGCACTTTACCAAAATAGTCGTCTGTCACAATCTTGCCAAGCTGTGTGCTGTCGCCTTGTTTGTATGGCATAAAAATGGTGGTGGAGTCTGAGGCATTCATCATGCTCAAAATCCAGATGGACAACATGCCGGAAGTCTTGTCCCAAGCAGTTTTCCCTTCATTGGTCAGCACATTTTCAGATTCGAAGGCAACAGCTTTTACGCCTGCCGGGAGCAAATGAAGATGAGCATTGATGGTGGAATCATCCAGCAGCCGAATTGTGCGGTCTACTTTCAGGTTAAATACCGTGCCTGAATAATTTTCAAGCTGCATGTGTTTTACAAAAACCGCTGAGCTATTGTCTGCACGCACCAGATCAAATGGCCTTGTATCGATTTCTTCAGGCACTTTCCAGTTATCAAAAACGAAGTCTTTCCCTTTTTTGAAATAAACTGAAAACTGCCCGCCTTCCGGTCCGAGCCAGAATCGTTCCTCACCTCCAAATGCACTGAAATGGTCTGTAAATTTTCCAGACGCAATGAGTTCGTGGTTGATCCAGCCAAAACTCAAACCGCTATCTCCTTCTGCTGTGCTTGTCATGATTCTTCCCTGATAGGCAGGAAGCACAACCAATCTTGCGTCACCTTCACCAAGTTCAATCAGATCCGGGTGATATTGCTTCAGAAAATCAACATCATACGCAAATGTTCCTTGTTGCATATTCATGTCTTTGGTATTGGAGGTATTACAAGCCATCATAACACATGAAATAACAATTGAACCGATTATAATTTTTATCATGCTGATTAATTAATGTTCTTGCAACAAAAATGCATGCTTGTTAACAGCATCCTGCCGGTCCGCATGAACCTCCTGAAAAAGTAGCAGGTTCTCCCTGTAAAATCTCATCAGATAGGGCTTCCCTGATAGCGGCTATCCTTACTGTATAATGGAGTGTTTTCCCTGCAAGCGGATGGTTGGCATCTGCTACCAGGTGGTCGTCATGTTTTTCCAGCACACACACTTCAGTGCCATCAAACAGGGTAACCTGATCGCCCTCTGCAATCCCTTCAAATCCGGGTAAATCCTCTTTAGATACATCTAAAATGAGGCTGGCTTCAACCGGACCATACGCATATTCTGGTGGTATGATGACATCAATCTCCTGACCGGTTTTCATATCCTGCAGGGCCAACTCCAATCCGGGCAGGATATTACCTGCACCATGCAGGTATTCCTCGGCAGCAAAGTTGGTATTGTCGTGCAAAACATTACCTGCATCATCTTTCAGTACATACTGTATGGAAACGACTCTGTTATTTTCAACGATCATAGGTAACTGTTAATATAAAATTTTTACTGCTATTCAAGATAATGGTTTTACTGAAATCTATGACACACCTGCCTTCCTTTATCACATGATTTGAAGGGATTGTTTCAGCGTCAAGATGAATACTCAGGTTGCGGACTTTTCCATGGTCAGCAATGCTAAACCTGTTTAACTGCAGTTGTCCGTGCTTCATGATCAGCTGTGCCATAAATTTTCTGCCCTCAAATGTCTGATGATAGGTTCCCCAGCCTTCAGCAGTAATGAAGGGTGCCCTGAAATCATCAGCCTTTAAAGCAGGTGAAAATCCGAGTTCGCCTTTTGGACCATGGTATGTAAATCCGCATGCACTCACAAAAGTGCCATGGCTCGCCATGGCGCGTGCATAATGGTCGCTGCACTCAATTTCATTGAAAGGATTACGCTTCCGGGCATGGTAACGGTCATGGATCATGCGGGTCAGCACCAAAGCCTCTTCCACCATGCCTTCAGCCATCATGTGTGCCGCCACCTGGTGTTCAAATCCGCTCATGCACTCATGAAAATACCCCAGTTGCCAGGTCACATTTTCACCATATGGTTTTGCTTCATTCAGCGGATTGGTATTCATCACCATACCACCCTCACCGGGCAGCGCGTAGGGTCTGCCTCCCTTGCGGTTTTTGATATACGGACCCACATCAGGTGTAAAATTGTATTTCCACAGCGCTTTGAGGGCGGATAGGGTTTGTGTTTTGTCAATGACCCTGCCGAGACCTACCTGATGCGCCCATGACTGTCCGTACACCTGATCAATATGACAGGTATTGTAGGAACCCAGCTTTTGGCGGCCTTTTTCCGCATCCGGGCGGTGGATAAAATATTCCCCGTTGAAGAGCTTTGTCTCCATGTTTTTCATGCCCTTGTCCACATATGCGTGGCATGTTGCGGCAAAGCCGCTGTCATTCATCTCAGCGGCCATGGCCTGCGCTGCTTTCACAGCTGCTATGCACAATCCCACCAGCCAGGCTATCTGTCCGTCCCACACGGCATCCAGGGTATTTTCAATGGGGGTATCCTCCATGCCATCCCCGTCACGATCCTGGCGAATCACCCACTGAGTGGCGCGCTTGATCTTGTCCCAATTGTTGCGCAAAAACCGGTCATCACCACACATCTGATGCTCCCTGTAAATCCGGAGAATGGTACCTGCCTGGCCGTCGATGGCCGGCCCCTTAACCACTTCCCCGCGATACCAGATCATGCCATCGGGCTGCAAAGACAATCCAAGGTCCACCCGCTCGCGGGTATCTTTTTCAATGGAGGGGAAGACCCGCGCCATGGCCTGGGCATACTGCCAAACATGCATGCAGGTGCCTTCACAGCAACCCACACCTTCCCATGCATAGAAACGGCCCGACTTCAACCGGTGTGTTGTGGTGGTGGCCAGGGTGGAGATATTCAGGAATGTGCGTTCGAGGAACCAGTGTGGAAGCGTGGAATCCTGCCAGGTTTTACACCACAAGGCAGTTGTATCAGACAGGTAACTGAAGTTTTTGTGTACATAATGAATCACATCAGCTGAAGATGCAAACCAGTTGCTGTAATTCCTGCCGCCATCCTGAATGGAGGGATGCAGTTTCAAATGGGGATAAAACCAAGCGATGCTGAAATTCGATTTTTTACTTTCCTTTGGTTCCAACAAAATAGTTTCAGCCACGGCTCCTACTGTCTCCACATCCCCTGAATGAAACGCATTTCCAGGTTCAAAGTTCATCAAACCGGCTTCATCAACCGGTAAGCGAAAGCCTGTCTGATGCATTGCCTTATCAGATAAAGCAGCAATACTCATGCTGCCTTTTTCCGGGAACTTGTTGCCGAGCCATCCTGTTATATCTACCTGCAGTTCCTTTCCGGTTTTATTGACAACAGTAAATGAATAAATGGTACAGGGGAGGGATGAGTTTTTCTCATCAAGGGGGATGAAAGGGGAAAAAACTTCTGCCTTGATGTCAACACCGAGATGCCGGTCAATATAGGTGATGGTTGCCTTGGGATAGGTAGCCTCGAAGATGATATCATCCCAGTCGCCGGCTTCCATCTTCCTGATCTGTGTTGTTCCGCCTGTATGTATCCGGAATGCAAAGCCTTGTTCAACCGGACGAATATCCTGTGCGGGAGCAACATAGGCTGAGCCATCCCTCGACCTGACTTTTTTACCCACATGCAGGTTTGAAGCCCATTCGATGGTAATGGGATTGATGCCTTCCCGGTTGTCGTTGAAGATATCCCAAAGCCACAACCTGCCATCACCTCCCAGGTATAGTGTGCCTGTTTGTAAACCGCCAACAGGCATACCAATGAATTTCAGCTCATTCCTGCTTTTGAGGTAACGAGTGGGGAACCCGCGGCGGTACAGGGATTTCACCCACTGGGGATCAAGTTTTTTGTCAGCTGGAATATTGTGGAGCAGATCTTCCGGTTTAAACGGACCTGCAATGGCTCCTGTTCTGCCTGCATACATGCCTGCTGCTGCTATCCCGGTTGACATGAGAAATCCCCTTCGCTGCATGTTGTGTTGTTTGAAAGATAATTTACAACATTCGCATCAAAAGAAAAAATTGCGGCGGTTAGGCAGATCTGCTGAAAGATGGTCAGATTACGGTGAGCTCATAAAAATCATCAGGGTTCAAATACCTGTTGGCCAGAACTTTCAATTCTTCTGCCTGTATGTTTTTGATTGTTTCTACTGAATGGTTGAAGAAATTGATGTCGAGTCCGTTTAAAATCAGGTTCTTCCACCTTCCGATGATGTGGAAAGGTCCGTCCAGGTCGCCAAGCAGCGTGCCAATCAAGTAGTTCTTTACGAGTAGCAATTCTTCCGCATCGATATCCCCATCGCGCAACTGCTGCATCTCGTAATAAACTTCCTTAACCGTAGCCTCACAAACCTCACGGCCAGCTTCGGTGCTGATGATCCAGGCACCTCCATGGATATGGTTTTGCAGGTAGCTGTAGATGCCATAGGTATAGCCTTTGTCTTCACGGATATTGTTCATGAGCCTCGAGCCAAAAAAACCGCCAAAAAGCGTGTTCAGCACCTGCACACCCGGAAAATCAGGATGGTGTCTGTTGGGAAAATGGCGGGCGATGCGGATGGCTCCCTGAACCCCATCGGTATCGTTCAGGATATTCCATTTTTTCTGTTCTGCGGGCTGAAGCAGGTGTGAAGGCTCAGGCTGAGCAGACTGGTTAAAAGGAAGGGACCCAAAATGGGTTTCCATCAGGCTGTCAAAATCAGCAGGAAAGATGCCCGCTGCGAATATGGTACAATGGCCTTGCTGATAATACTGTGCATAGAACTTGCGCAATGTTTCTATTTCCAATGCATCATAGTCGGCCATCTCACTGTAAATACCATAAGGATGTTTCTCTCCGAAAAGCAATGCATCAATCTTTCTGCCGGCCACGAAATCACATTTCTTCAGGTTAACAGCCAGCTTCTGTTTCATATTTTGTCTGAAAATATGGAGTTCATCCTCTGGTAAAACGGCATCCGTAAAGATTTCCTGCACCAGTGGAAGCAGGCTGTGAAGCTGCCTGGTGAGGCAGTGAAGGGTAACCACTGCCGTTTCATTGTAACAGCTGCGGTTGAGGTATGCTCCGTAAAAATCAACGTATTCATTGATATCATAGGCTGAACGGGTTGCAGTGCCGTTTTTGAGCAGGAAATTGGCTGCTGCTGCCACATTATTCTGCTGCTCATACCAGTTTCCGGCCTTGAAGACCCACTCAATCTGAACCACTTCTTCTGTGCCTGCCTGAACCTTGTAGAGGTCTGTCTTATTCTTGAGCTGCAGTATTTCCGGATGCTTCAGCTGAATGGCATAGTCAACGGCGTCTTTTATCTGGGGTGCACTTTTTCTGTCTGGCATGGAATAGTTTATGTTGTTGTAGCTCCGGGTTCTGAAAGGTACCAGAGGGTGTTGCTGTTGGTTGTGCTGAGCATTTCCTGTGCAAGCTGATGAATCTGATCTGCAGTAACTGCCCTGTATTTATCAAACTCCGTGTTCATGAGTTCTCCGTCCCCAAGCAATTCATAGAAAGCCAGGCTGCCCGCACGGTTCATGACACTCATGTCTTCAAAAGCCATCACACTCTCTGTTTTGTTTTGCACTTTCTGCAACTCCCGTTCGTCTATTGGATGTTTACGCAATTTATCAAGTTCAGCCTCAATGGCTTCTTCTGCCTTTTGGATGTCAACTCCCTTCACAAGCTGTCCTTCTATGGTGAAGAGTCCTGCATCCAGGCTGCCAAAATGATAGCAGTTGATGCCAACGAAAAGCTGCTGCTCCTTTACAAGGGCCTGATACAACCTGGATGATGCTCCGCCTCCGAGAATATCAGACAGCAAATCTGCTGCATAATAGCGGTCATCCATCCTGGAACACATGTGCCAGGTCTTGTAAATGGCATCCATGGGCACATTGCGGTGAACCGTCTTCCTGCGTTCAGTGGTCTGGATAGGCTCCTGAGGGAGGTTACGCTGATAGGGTGTTCCGGAAGGAATATCTCCGAACCACTTTTCAGCAAGTGCTTTAACATGCTCAACAGCAACATTACCGGCCACTACCAGTATGGCATTACAAGGTGTATAGTGCTTGAAGAAAAAACGTTTAACATCTTCGAGCTGTGCATTTTCAATATGCGGCAGCTCTTTACCAATGGTCATCCACTTATAGGGATGGTTGGTATAGGCAAGCTCACGCATGATATGCCAGACATCGCCATAAGGTTTATTGATGTAGTGCTCGCGGAACTCCTCACAAACCACTTTGCGCTGCACATCGAGGCTCTTTTTGCTGAAAGCCAGGCTAAGCATGCGGTCGCTTTCCAGCCACATGGCAGTTTCAAGGTTGTCTGCAGGAAGCTGGCAGTAATAATTGGTGAGGTCGTTGGTGGTATAAGCATTGTTTTCACCTCCAGCCACCTGAAGGGGTTCATCATAGTCGGGAATGTTAACAGACCCACCAAACATCAGGTGTTCGAAAAGGTGTGCAAAGCCAGTTTGCTTTTCATCCTCATCCCTTGCTCCTACATCATACAAGACATTCACCACAGCCATGGGTGTGCTGGTGTCTGGATGAACCAAAACCTTTAATCCATTGGATAAGCGGAAGCGTTCAAATTTGACCATACTGCAAAGGTAACCATTCAATCAGTATATCTTCACAGGTTTCATAGACATCATCATCGGTTTGCCATTTCTTAACACCACAAAGCTGAGCCGCTGTCCGGTTGTCTGCATCATCGTCTTGTAGGTTTGGATATTATTGCTGATATCGTTGTTCACTGAAAGGATTACGTCATCCTTCTTAAACCCGGCCTTATCTGCAGGAGATCCTGGCACCACATCGTCTACAGACACCTGATTATCGATGTAATAAACCGATAAGCCGGAATAGGCGTAATCAAACAGGTCTCTGAAATGTGAGTTGGGTACGATATGTACTTCCTGCTTTGTATAATTTAGTGTTACGTTGAAACGCCTCATCAGGTCATTGCCTATCAATCCGCCAACCTCAGGGTAGTTGGTTACGTTGTATTCATCTTTGAAAACGAAGGAGGGTACCTTCCGGAAACGGTAAGGTCCAATCTTGACTTCCTTGACGGTGGTGATGCGCATGGATGTTTTTCCACCTAATCCCTCTGCCTGGGTGATAAAGGGACCTTTGCGCTTCTTTTTCAAAACAGCACTATCGCGGGCATAACTTTCTGAAAGCAGGAAATTAAGTCCGGCTCCGGTATCCAGGTAAAATTTTCCGAAATATTTCCCTTCATCCTTGAACCTGATTTGCTGGATAGGCAAAGCAGTAAACAGGGGCCTGAGGGTATGTCCGGCTGCCGGATATTTGTATTCCCCTATCGTAAATACATGCATCATGAGGTTATCGTACTTGAGGTTGACGATATACCTACTGAAAAAACTATAACCGATGATGCCATCTATGGGTATGCCGTATACATAAGAGAGGATCTCATAATCGTTCACATGAAAATTAAGGCGGTCTGTTTCGAGTCCGGGCAGCTTCAGCTTGGCATTGTAAAGAAAGGAGACTTTACGCAAGCCGCCTATGCCCTTGATGGTTTTGTCTGATGGTTGGAGGTTAATGCCGAGCCTTACAACCGTTGTGGAATCAAGTGAAATGCCGCCACTGCCAGTGTCGAGGATAAAGTTGAGACTGTCTGGGTAGTCGTTCACCTTGGCCTTAAGCAGTATCACCCCCCCTGTGAGGAGCTTGAATGGAACGGAAACGAGGTAGCGGGAGGGTTGTTCTATGAATTGCTCCTGGGCACTGACCCTGGACGGGGTAGCAGACAATAGTATACTGAATAAGAGGATGTTCAGGAGTGCTTTCATCAGACGGTTTAGGATTCAGTTAATTTCCCTTCTTTCAAAGTAAACCATTGTTACGCTAACTTTGTTGCTGAAACAAAGAATAATATGAGCGATTTGCAGCATTTATACCAAAAGGCACTGAATCTGGAGTTTCTGACGGCTGATGAAGGACTATTCCTCTTTAAGGAGGCCCCGCTGACGGAACTGATGCATGTGGCAGACACACTCCGGA
>JBDLTO010000306.1:0-6815 GCA_039805815.1 Bacteroidota bacterium
AATAGACCCCCCATCCTGAACAAGTACTTCAAAATTGCTAAATGATTGCCCAAAAATACTTGCCAAGCAATCAGCAATCGTCTTTTCAGCATTCAAAATAGGTATAATAATGGAAACCGAAGGACTATCCATTTTCAAATTTTAGTTTGCTACGCTTTACTGCATCTAAATACCCTGTTCCATACTTTTGCTCTGGTTCCAAACAATTTCCCTCAGCCCATTCATTCCAAGCCCTAATAAATACAATGCGTTTTTCAGGGCTCCTCGATGCCACTTGCAAAAGGCATTGTTCAAGGTGATTTTTGAAAGCATCAGGCGTTGCACCCCAAAAAACAGAACCAAGGTGTTTTGCCCTTGGTGTATTATCCCAATCAGCATTAGCTAATGGATACCAATCCGATTCAACCAAAACTGGAAAATCTTCGAGACAACGCCTTACTGCATCATAACTTAATATTTTGGGAAGCTTAAAAATCTTCCTTACTAGAGGTTGATGCAATAAATATCTTATTAATAAATCCTTAGGTGATGATGTGAGATAACGATTGATATGTACATAATTATTGAAAACAACCCCGTCCAAACCATGCTGTTTAAAATCCCAACCCGGTAGTGCTTTGACCCCCATAAAATAGATTCCATCCAAACCATTTTTAAGAGCCTCGGTTCGAAATACTTCGATGAAAAGATTGAGATTTGGAATATTCTGAGGAACATAAATTTGAAATACCGGTAGTCCCTCAATTTTCAAATGCCTAGGATCTCTAAAAAAAGGTAATAAGTAATTAAAATGTCTTTTATACTCATCAACATCACCATATTTCTGTTCAATCAACATACGGTTGCCGGCACCGTGCCAAGTTCCTTTCCATGATTCATTAGCCCAACAAAGACAAAATTGGATAGTGGCATCAGGGTTTTTCAAAAAATCAAGAAGCGGCTGATGCAGCATCTGTTTACCATTACCAAACCAATAGTGGTAAAAAACAAAGCCATCCACACCATATTGATTCGCCAACTCAGCTTGTTTCACAATTGTATTGGGATTCCGCAAATCATAATATCCCAAATCTCCAGGAACCTTGGGTTGGTAATGTCCAGGATAGAGTGGTTTGGCCTTTTTTACATTGGTCCATTCCGTGAATCCTTCTCCCCACCACGTATTATTCTCGGGTGTAGGATGGAATTGAGGTAAGTAATATGCAAACGTTTTCATAATTCAGTTCAATAAATAAATTTTCAAAATAAAAGAATAAAATTCGTTCAAATCAACATTTATATCAGCATCGCGATGATTGTGAGTATTCCCTTTGCATAGCATATAGGCATATTTCAAACCAAATACATTTGCAAGTGAAAAATAACACCAATAATTGTTATTCTCTGATTTGAGTTCAAGTACCTTAGAATTTGGATGCATAAACATGATATTGGTTAATCCTGCACCATGATTTGATAAAACAAATTTCGATTCGTTAAACAATTGAAATTGCTGATCCAGTGAGTAATCTTCTAACGAATGAATTTCAAATCCCTGTTTTATCAAGAATTCAACCATAGCATCTTCATTGATAATTTTTCTCCTTCTGGCTTTTCCTCGTGTTATGTAAAGTTTTCTAAATGGAACAATACTATTATCCAAACCAGCTTTGATCCTTAACTGTTCTGCTGCTTGGTGCAGAAGATTGTGATTGAATCTACCTACATGTGGTATTGGTATGGCATAAAAAGATGAAGCTTTTATGGATTCATTGTGGTTGAAGGTTTCATACTTCCAAGCCATCATGTCAAGCACTTCTTTCACAAATGAAACATCAAGCATGAATTTTGGTAACATTACCAATGCGTTACAATTCTGCTGATGCATGGCTATTATTGCAGGTACAGTTTCGGTCATCCAATGGAAATAGTTATTCCCCCAAACCTGAAATCCCAAAATCACATTCTCTTTTTTTTTAACCTTTTGTAAACGAAGCCTTAAAGACCGTTTAACTTGATTGAATATGTTGACATGACTATGTCTCAAGAATGGATCCAAAACCCTCCATCCATTCATAATTGTATCCCTACTGAAAACTACATCTGTCAAGTGATGCAAATGGACAGGCGGAATTTGAAAAGAAAAGTTCTCATCATAAAAAAGATGTCTGTCTTTACTTTCATAAAGTAAAGGAAATGGATAATTGATGGTATGACCAGCGTATATTTCCTTTTCAATCAACATTGTACTCAATCAATTCATATTCTTTTAAACCAGATATAGCAGCGTATCTTGAAAAATCACTGCGATGCATTTTTCCATATCGCAGTTGTATAACTTTCTCGCAAGAACGAAGTCCTATGAAATCATCTACTGTTTTTTTAAAAACAGTATCATTGATGTTTAAAGCCGTATGACCTATATTCGATGAATCGACTTGTAACCTGTGCCTAAGGCTTGCAAATTTTTCCTTAGTGAGCAATTCAGCAAGAAAGCTTGAGGAGTCTGATACAATTTTCAATAGGTATTCAGGATTTTTCATTCCAATCTCAAGAATTTTATTTTCACACCACTCAATCATGCCAATTTTGTGCTCATGATCCAAATCATAATTTCTCAAATCCTTAAAATCACCTAACAATCCTATAAAACGCAAATGAATTCCCATTGTATTTCCTATTGGCTGCTCATGCATCAAGAAAATTTGGCTGAATGCTTCTGACCATGCTTGTTTCATGGCAATTTCTGAATCACTGAAAACCTGGAGTAGGTTCATATTGCAATACAAATGAATTTCACGCTTTGACAAAATGCGTTGTTTCATTAAAGCTGGATTATTTGGAAAATGGTTGTACCAAACTACAGGTCTGGAGTTATCCTTATTAAAATTAACTTTTGACTCTTCTGTAATAATATCAACCACTTTGGGGTTCAAGTATGGAATCATTGGATCATTGGCATCTGAGAAATATACTGAAAAACTCAAACGGTATTTTTCTGCAAGAAAATAACCAGAAATAATACCCTTCATGCGGTCTACCAACCCTCCATGTGAAAAATTGGAATCCTCCATACAAACCAACCTTCGCTCAAGTGAATTTATCCCTTTTAAACTATAATTGTTATAGATTTTTTGTTCGTATTGTTTCATCCGAATGGGGTAAATTAACTTACGCCATTTATGGATAATAGGCCAAATTAATTTTTTGAATTGCATCAGCTCTTGGTAACTACTTGAACTTTGATCTTACGGAAATGAAAACATCCACATGCGTAATTCTGATCAACGGCATCACTGATTGCTGCTGGCATATGGAATTTTCCATAGTCATCCACATAAGAAAATGATTCCAAATCACAGTCTTTGAAGATTTCTGCAAATGCAATAGGGTCGTAAACCCTGTGTGCATTGAATACTACTCTTTGCTTGCCAACAGGTACCACAATAATAAGATGATCAGATGCAACACGCTGCAATTCTTCGATTGCTTTCAAATCACCGTCTGGATCAATCGGGTCCCCATACCTTCCTAATCCGATATGTTCAATTGTATGTAAACATGAAAGGCATGCAATGCTATTGTCATCAAAAGCAAGCCTTGTTAAATCTGCAGATCTGCTTTCAAGTCCAGTTAAATGCAGATCAGCTGGCCTGTAATCATAAAAATGTGTTGGCACGAATGCTGAAAGGATTGTAGAAAAATGAAGGGTTGATGAAAAATCAATATGTAAAGTAGGTCGTATGTCATTTACAACCCTTGCTGCCCATGCAGGATGATAAATATAATGCGCATCAAAAGGTGTATCATTACTTCGGTCATGCAATTTCGGAGAACGGTTTACCCAAGTAACAGGCATATCTTCCCTTTTACTCAAACTTTCAAAAGCACGAAAGTCACTCTCAAATGCTTTTAGCTTTTTCTGGTCTCGTAACCGTTTATTTATTGCCTTCACTATTTTCAACATATATTCAATCATTACTCTTTTGTATAATAGCCGTATCCATATTTTCTTTTCTTTCCATAATAACCATATCTGTAACCATAATAACCTGAAGTTTTGATTCCATTTAAAATCAAAGCCATATTGTTAAATAAATTTCTTTGCTTTGCCTCTTCAACTTCCAAAACCTGATCACGGACAGTTGTCATGAAACGGACAACCACCAAACAAACATCAGCCCATTCTTTAAGCAATTGGGCATCAGTCACCAAGCCGAAAGGTGGTGTATCAATAATAACGATGTCGTAATTATAATCAAGATGCCTTTTAAATTTATCCATGTATGTGGTGGCCATCAATTCAGATGGATTTGGAGGAACTGGACCAGATGGATACAGGTTGTAGTAATATCCTTCCATTACAGGAACTCCAATTGCAGCCGGATCTTCATCTCCCATCAAGACATTAACTATGCCCTTTGATGCTGGCAAATCAAATCTTAGTCTAAGTTTTGGTTTACGTAAATCAAATTCTAATAGTGCTACTTTCTTACCTAAAATAGCAAAACTTGCTGCAAGGTTTGCTGAAATAAAAGATTTCCCCTCACCGCTCATGCTAGATGTAAGCAAGACATATTGTGTTTTTCCTTGTTTGCTATAAAATGAGAGATTGGTTCTCAAAGAACGGAATTGCTCACCGATTATCGACCTGTCTCGGCCGCTGATTACAATACTTTCTATGCCGGTTTTTGCCTGATCAATCTCTGTTAGAACCGGCAAACTGCTAAGTTGTTGAAGCTGCTTTCTTGAAATGATCTTGTTGTTCAACAACTCCTTGAGCATAACCAAAATCAGTGGAAAGATCAAACCAGCCAAAAAGGCGCCCAACATGATTTCCTGACGCTTTGGACTCACCGGAGCAGAAGGCACTTTGGGAGGTGACAAAACGGCTGTTTCAACTGATACACTGGCCAGTTTAATCGCCACCTCTTCCCGGTTTTGTAATAACATGGTAAAAAGTGTTTGTTTGATACCACGCATTCTTGTTTGCCTATCCATCTCCCGCTCCAATTCAGGAAGTTCCTGTAAAGCAGTTTTCAACTCTGCAAGTTTGGAAACCAATTTGCTTCTCATCAAATCAAGGTTTCTTCTTTGTATGTCAAATTCCTCACCCATTCTCTGTCTGGCCTCCGACAACATATTTTCAACCTCCAAAAGCCTTGGATTTCCTGAAGAAAGTGATTTTGACAATTTACGCTGCTCTTGCTGAAGCTTATTGAATAGGTCTATGCGCGATTGCAATACCGGATCTGATATGCCAGACAACAATAAGTCCTCTTCCAAATTGGCTGTAGCAAATTGCTTCTGTGCAAAATCAAGCCTTGTTTCAATCATGGCCAAATCATCCAACTGTGTCTCGTATTCTTGGAGCAATTTAAAATTCGATTCATCTCCAATTGCCTGCCCCTGAAAACCAATCTCCATTTTATAATTGGAAATTACTGTTTCTACAGAATCCAATTCCATGGTAATTGGAATCAAACGGTCCTGTATGAAGTTCAGACTCTGCTGCAATGAAATTGACTTATTTATTTTTGCCTCCTCTCTATAGGCAGGAATCAATTCTTTTAGAATTGCAACACCTCTTTCCGGGACAACATCCTGAACACTTATTGAAACAACATTATTATCTTTTTGTGAACCAACAGACATTGAAGAACTCAAGCGGTTAGCTTCAGTCCAAGGGTCAAGAGCCATCATTTGGATAGCTGAGCCAGGCAATGACAAACTTTTTTTATTGATTTTAAGCCTGGTCCCATTCATATCAAACTCCCTACCCCAAAATGCTAATCCCCTTGTACCGGATGCGTTCCATTCAAACTGATCCCCTTTGGGTATGATTTCAAATCGCAAAGTTTGATTCACATTTTCTGAAGAATTAACTACCCACCATTCCAATTGATTAAATAAGTCACGGTCCTTGAATTTACCATCCACCCAAGAACGATTATTCAAATGCAACTTGTCCACCACGCGTTTCGCAACGGTTGGCGATCTAAGCAATGCTATTTGATTATTTAAGGGATCTTTTGTGCTGTAAATGGACTCCAATGCCCCCATACCCTGGTTGCTTTCCAACACCGCACTTGTTCTAACTTCGTACACATTTAATTCATAGCGAAGGTAAGTCCAAGCTAAAAACAGTCCCAAACAAGCACATAAAAGCATATATGGCCACGCTCCTATAATGCGTTGTGGCTGTATATCCATTGCAGACTTTTTAAAATTGTCTGACAATAATTCTGTCCTCGTATTATTCAACTGATTAACTTCCCAGGGATTGTGATCTTTCATTTGGGGGATATTATTTAATTGCCAATACTACCGCTAGCACAACACCACTCATTCCTGCCAATATGCTAAAAATATTTCTAGTTGGAGCATTAGACTCAAGGAACAGATTAAATTTTCGGGGTTCAAAATAAATGACATCGTTGTTACGCAGGTAATAGTATTTGGATTTAAAAATTTCTGAAGAATTCAAATTTAATTTTACAATCTTTCTCTGTCCATCCTCTTCACGTATAATCCAAGTCTTGTTTAGTTTGAAATTGTTCACTCTAACCCCTGATAATACTTCTGGAATTGTCAACCGCTCATCTGTCAAGGGAACAGTTGAAACTGCTCCACCAGCATTTCCTCCTCCCCCTAAATTACTCAACACGACTATTCGTCCATTTAAACTGCAGCTTACAAATCCATCCTTGTACAACTCATCTAATTTCATTTTTACTTCTTGCTTAACCATTGTGGGAGTTTTTCCATTGACTTGAAACTTTCCCAAAACAGGTACCTCAATGTAGCCATCAGAACCAACCAAGATACCTACCTCT
>JBDLTO010000307.1:0-9422 GCA_039805815.1 Bacteroidota bacterium
AAACAAATTTCATTTTAAGAGTCTAACACGAACCAAGCCGATTTTCGTATCTGTAACATCCAGGATTTCAAAGTCATAAGTGTCGATGAAAATATGTTCCTTGACATGCGGTATGCCTTCATGGTGCTGAATGATATAACCTGAAAGCGTTTCTGATTCACCTGTTATCAGATTTAGGCCGTATTTATCATTGAGCTTGTCAACTTCAATCCTGCCTGAAAACTCATATTCACCCTCACCAATCTGCCTTTCTATCAATTCTTCTACATCATATTCATCCTTAATTTCACCGAAAAGTTCTTCAAGCAGGTCTTCCATGGTTATGATTCCTGAAGTGCCACCAAATTCATCTACTACCCATGCCATACTTCTCCTTTCCCTGATAAAGCGGTTCATTAAATCAGTGGCTGTCATACTCTCAGGAACAGCCATAATTGGTAACATAGCTGCCTGAATACTTGGTGGGTTTTTAAAAAGTGAAATTTGGTGTACATAACCAATAATGTGGTCAATATCTCCATCAAATACAATCAGCTTACTCAGACTTGTTTCCACAAATTTTAAACGCAGATTATCAATACTGTCATTTTTGTTGATGCCTTCTATTTCCTTTCGTGGAACAAGACATTGCCTGACTTTGAGATAAGGTAATGTAAGCGCTGCTTCAAATAGCTCTTTATTGATTTCACTGTTACCTTGTTCCTGATCATCCCTGATCTGAATGAAATGTTCAAGTTCAAGTCTGTTAAAGTTCTTCCTCGTTTTTCTGATTTTTACGCTTAACATATTCCGGAGCAACCATTCTGCAGTTGAGATAAGTCTGCTTGCTATCGGGTCAAAAAGCTTGTAAAAAAAACTAATGACTGGCATCAGAAAAAACATAAGTGTATCCGCTTTGCTTCTGAATACTGCTCTAAAAAAGAAATAGTTGATCAGAATAAGTCCCGCAGCTATCAGGTGGTCAAAAACAATTCTAATCAGTACCAGTAATGGATTGAGTTCATCGCTGAGGTAAACACTCAGTGCCGACCATACTGGTTCAAGTAACTGATCAACGAGTAACCCATAAAATGTAAGGAAGATAACCATACCGGTTATCATAGCGCCTATGAATCGAGAGGGCTCGTCAAGATACATAGACAGCAGATGTGCACTTCCTGATTTTTGTTTTTTTCTGATTTCTACTGTAATCCTATTCAACGATACAAAGCCAACTTCAACACCTGCAAAAAAACAGGTTGTGAAAAAGGAAAGAACAATACCGATGATGATAATGGTGCCCATTTTTCAATTCAATTAAGCGAACTGTTATTTGAAGTTTGAAAAAAAGTTAAGGGTAAGTCAAGATACGTGCATATGAGCGAAAGTACTGCTGCAGTTGCTGTTTCTAAATCTTCATTCAATACAATATGATCAAAATGAATTTTTTGGCTTATTTCTTCAGCTGCCTTGTTGATTCTTTTGTTGATTGTGTCAGATGTGTCTGTACCTCTGGTTGTTAGCCGCTCTTTCAAAACTTCTATGGAAGGAGGTGCAATAAAAATTGACAGGGCATTCTCCCCAAAAAGATTTTTGACTTTGATGGCTCCATAAACATCAATATCAAGTAATGGTGTTTTATTCATTTCCCAGATGCGCTCCATTTCAGCGCGGGTTGTACCATAATACATGCCTTCATATACCATTTCCCACTCAACAAATCCATCTGTATCAATAATATGTTTGAAATCAGCAATGTTGATGAAAAAATAATCCACGCCATCCTGTTCTCCTGAACGTTTAGTGCGGGTGGTGGCAGAAATACTGAACGCAAGGTGGTTTTGCAGCATCTGCATGATCCGGCTTTTTATTGTTGTTTTCCCTGCACCGGATGGTGCTGCCAGTATAATGATTTTGTGTTGATGGCTATTATCCATGGTTAGTTGTCTATCCGCCTGATTTCAGCCCCCAGCGCGAGGAGTCTTTTATCAATGTACTGATAACCTCTGTCAATCTGTTCTATATTTTGAATGATACTTTTGCCTTCAGCACTCAATGCAGCAATGAGTAGGGCCACACCTGCGCGTATATCCGGGCTGCTCATTGTTATTCCTCGGAGTGACTGTTCCCTTTCCAGTCCGATTACAGCAGCCCTGTGTGGATCGCACAAGATTATTCTTGCCCCCATATCGATTAGCTTGTCTACAAAAAATAATCGGCTTTCAAACATCTTTTGGTGTATCAGCACGCTTCCTTTGGCTTGTGTAGCTACAACAAGAATAATGCTGAGCAGATCAGGGGTAAGACCCGGCCACGGGTGGTCATATATCGTTAATACTGAGCCATCAATATAACTTTGTATGGTATATGATTCCTGTTCAGGGATGATGATGTCATCTCCTTTGATATCCATTTGAATACCCAATTGTCTGAACTTGTCTGGGATTATTCCCAGGTGTTCTACCCCTGCATTTTTGATTGTGATAGCGCTTTGCGTCATTGCGGCTAGTCCGATAAAAGAACCAACCTCAATCATATCTGGTAACATGGTATGGGAAGTGCCTCCAAGATATGTTACTCCTTCAATATGGAGGAGGTTGGAGCCCAGTCCACTTATCTTTGCCCCCATCCTGTTGAGCATCCGGCACAGTTGTTGGATATAGGGTTCACAGGCGGCATTGTAAATAGAGGTTTTCCCTTTTGCCATAACAGCTGCGAAAATAACATTGGCGGTACCTGTAACAGATGGCTCATCCAACAATAAATCGGTTCCTTTCAATTCAGGGGAAGTAAGTCTGAAGAATCCTTCGCCCTGCACATAGTCGAATTTTACGCCCAGTTTTTCAAACCCTATGATGTGGGTATCCAGTCTTCTGCGTCCTATTTTGTCTCCACCAGGTTTTGGGATAAATGCCTTATTAAAGCGCGCGAGCAGTGGACCTGCTATCATAACAGAACCACGAAGCCTACTGCTGTTCTGTCTGAAACTTGGATCCTCTAGCTTTTCAAGCTGTACATGCCTGGCTTCGAATGTACAGGTATGTCTGTCTGTTCTGTTTACCGTAACACCTAGCTCTTCGAGTAGATCAATCAGCAGGTTGACATCCAAAATATCAGGGATGTTGTGTATGATAACAGGCTCCGGAGTGATAAGTACGGCACTGATAATCTGCAATGCTTCGTTCTTTGCTCCTTGGGGTATTATGATTCCATTCAGCCTCTTGCCGCCATAAACTTCAAATGCCTTCATGTAAGCTTTTGGATGAGTAAATGGTTACTTGAAACGTTTTTTATTGAATTTCTGTGGTGGCCTGTTTTTACCAGGGGCACCATTATTGGGTCTGTTGCGTTGCTGAAACCCGGGTTTACCTCTTTTCTGGAAACGATCATCCTGCTCCCGGTATGCCCTCACGAAAGGTGTACTTGTAAATTCAAGTTGACCTTGTGTGATGGAATTTAACTCGCTACGGATACTCTCGTCAGGGATCAACTCCTTGTGCCATGTATTATAGGCTAACTTCATATAATAGGCAATAATATGCGCGAAGCCTGATTTTTTATCTGGGTTTTCTTCTGCGAGCGCTTTTTGAATGACAAGTTCCAGGTGTTTGCCCAAGTGAAAATACCGTGGGTATCGCTTGGGGTAGGGCAATGGTGCCGGTTTGGCTTGCAAAGACTCACGTGTGGGGATGGGATACGGACTTTCTAATTCAAGCTTGAAATCAGAGATCAGATAAAGATGATCCCATAATTTTTGCCTGTAGTCTTCAATATTTTTCAATTGTGGGTTGAGAAATCCCATCAGTTCAATGATAGCCTGTGCATTGCGCTGTCTTCTTTCCTTGTCTTCAATAGTTAGCAGGTGGTCAACCATTTGTTGAACATGCCGTCCATATTCCCTCATTTCCAGATGGGTTCTGGTTGTATTGTAATCCATTATATAGCTTTGAGAAAAACAAAAATACGGATTATGACCTGATTTAATGCATATTTTGCACTGCTATTGCCTTTTGGTAAATTGCAAGCATGTGTTTTCACAATGGAATTGATGTAAACAGAGCAACCCATATCAAGCTTGGGAAGCATGAAAAGCAGCTTGCAAATTTCAACCTGAATCTGCAAATGCCTTATGCCAGTGGGTTTGATTATCCACTTTGGCCAGTGCTGAAGCCGGTTGAAAATGGTCTTGATTTCATCCCTTGTATGATGCACTGGGAATTTATTCCTTCTTATATTAATGGAATAGAAGCCTTACTGCATTTCAGGAAAGGCGGATTTAACAATAGAACGGGTAAAAAAGATATTCCGCACAATACCCTCAATGCCATAGGAGAAGAGGTGTTGCATAAGCCTACCTATCAGTTTGCTGCCCTACATCGTCGTTGTCTGGTATTGTCATCTGGGTTTTATGAATGGAGGCATTATACACCTCCGGGTGGAAAGGATACAGCATATCCTTACTATATAAGCTGCAAAGGCAATGAATATTTTTTTATGGCCGGCATCTGGAATCCCTGGGTTGACCAGGAAACAGGTGAAGTGGTAGACAGTTTCGCGATTTTAACAACAGCGGCTAATCCTTTGATGTCTGCCATTCATAACAAAAAGAAACGGATGCCGGTTATTCTACCCCAGCAGGAGGCGGAAGCGTGGATCAGCAGTACAATCTCTAGAGACCAGATTGAGATACTTGCCCGTTATGTGATCAGTGATAATCAGCTTGAAGCTCATTCCATCAGAAAGGATTTCAGGATACTGGAGGAGCCACGTGAGCCATTTCAGTATCCTGAATTACCCCTTATACCCTGACGTATATTTTTTTCTTGTCCATGATATAACCCACAAGCCAACAAACCATGGTCAGGCTTAATGCATAAAGCAGCGTTCCGAATTCACCTGGTATATTTTGTTGGAATATATCCTGCGTGATCAACTCACCCAGTGTTTTATTTTCACCTACGCTTATCATGGAGAACAGACGGGGAATGATACCTGAAAGAACATAAATAAACAATGGGTTCTTTCCGAACACTTCAAAAAAGTGATTCCACCGGTTGCTTAGGTTAGCCTTATCGATCAAGTAAACCAGTAATCCAATCATCATCAATGATATTCCACAAGTATAGAGTACATATGAGCTGGTCCATAACTTTTTGTTGACAGGAAAGCAGTAATTCCAGCTGTAGGCTATGGCCATGAGCATAACACCAGCCAGAAGCACTTTGGCAATGCTTTCATAATCTTTTCCTTTATCGCGCAGTAAAACTCCTGCAAAATAACCAATGATTACATTCACCACTGCAGGAAAAGTGCTGAGAAATCCTTCTGGATCAAAAGGAACACCTTCTCCTTTATACATGTGATTTTCTCCGATAAGCCATTTGTCTACTGCAATGCCTGCATTGCCAAGCATAGTCAGGTCTCCGTTCAAAAGCAAAACAGCCCAATACCCAAACAGCAAGATCAGAGAGGCGATGACTACTTTTCGGGCAGACAGGAAATGGATCAGCACGGCTGCAATACCATAGCAAAGCGCTATGCGTTGGAGTACGCCGAAGATCCTGGTATTTTCTATGGGTTTTAGTGCCCATGCGCCGGAAGCATCTTGGGCGAAAAATGGAAACCAACTCAGAAGGTAACCAATCAAGAAAATAAGGAAAGTTCGTTTAAGGATTTTTATCAGTACGGATGAATGACTGAGTCCTGCCCATTTTGGTATGGTAAAGGCCATGGCGTTTCCTACAGCAAAAAGGAAGGAGGGGAAAACCAAGTCGGTAGGTGTGAACCCATCCCATGCAGCATGCCGCAGCGGTGTAAATGCCGGTCCGGCCTGGTTGTTGACAATAATCATGAAAAATACAGTCATCCCTCTGAATACATCAAGGGCTGTAAAGCGTTGTGCAGACATATGGCGGTTGTTTTGGTGGCATTAAGTTAAAGAATTCACCTGAATTTCAATGCATCTATATTTTCCAGTCTCTCCATGATTTCCTATATTCATGCACGAAAAAACTGCTATGAATAAGTTTGGTATGAACCTGCTTTTGTGGGGTACAGAGATGAATGAGGATATGTTTCCGGTATTAGACCAAATCCGGGGAGCAGGTTACGATGGGGTTGAAGTGCCCATATTTGATACTGATCCTGCAGCATGGGGGTCGTGGAGAAGGAAACTGGATGAACTCGGACTGGAACGCGTGGCTGTAACGATCAATGGGGCTGACCATCATCAGATTGCCGGTGATCCCGCCATGCGCAAAAAAACCCTGGAACGCAATAAACGTGCCTTGGACTCTGCCGCAGTGTTGGGGTCAACCCTGTTAACTGGTCCGTATCATTCAGCATTGGGTGTGTTTGCCGGACGGACAGCAACTGATGAGGAAAAGGGATGGGCTGCGGAAAATTTATTTGAGTTGGCTGAATATGCCAAGGCGCTTGGTATTACACTCGGTTTGGAATACCTGAATCGTTTTGAAAGTTACCTGGTTTCTTGTACGGATGAATTGATTGCCCTGGCCGATAAGGTCAATCACCCACATTGTAAACTCATGTTCGATAGTTTTCATGCGAATATTGAGGAAAAAGACATGGCTGAAGCCATCCACAGGATGGGCAGCAGGTTGGTTCATGTGCAGCTTTCTGAAAACGACCGTGGAACCTTAGGTGCCGGACATGTGGATTTCGAAAGTATTTTGGCAGCATTGGCATCTATTGGATACTCGGGGATGATCAGTGTAGAGGCGTTCAGCAGCAAACTCACCGCTGCCAATATCTGGCGGCCGCTTTTTGAGTCGGAGCAGCAGCTGATTCAGGATAGTATTCAACATCTAAAAAATATAACCCAATCATGAAGATCAACATTGCCATTGTGGGGCTCGGTTTCGGGGCTGAGTTTATTCCCATCTACCAACGCCATCCCCATGCCAACATGTATGCCATTTGTCAACGCAATGTGGAGAAACTGAACGCTATTGGTGATGCCTTTGGTATAGAAAAACGCTATTCAGATTACGACGAGTTGTTGAAAGATCCCGCTATTGATGCGGTCCACATCAACTCTCCAATACCCAATCATGCAGAGCAGTCTTTGAAGGCTTTGTATGCAGGTAAACATGTTGCGTGTACTGTTCCGATGGCTACCAGTGTTGAGGATTGCATGAAAATTGTGCAGGCCTGCAAAGAAACTGGCAAGAAGTATATGATGATGGAAACGGTGGTCTATGCCCGGGAGTTTCTTTATGTGAAAGAGTTATATGAAAAGGGTGAATTGGGCAAAGTACAGTTCCTGAA
Source organism: Bacteroidota bacterium (assembly GCA_039805815.1). Taxonomy (GTDB): domain Bacteria; phylum Bacteroidota; class Bacteroidia; order Chitinophagales; family Chitinophagaceae; genus Pollutibacter. The sequence continues at coordinate 7,270 of JBDLTO010000307.1, forward strand.
AGCATCCCATCAGCAGGATATGGATGGCTGGCCTGATTATTGGCCCGGATTGCCACCGATGCATTATGCTACACATTGTGTTGGCCCCGTGGCTGGTTTGCTGAGGCTGGAAGCTGAATATGTTTCTTGTTTTGGATCCGGAACTATTCGTGAAGAACTGGCTCAAATTCACAATTCACCTTTTGCCGTGGAATCTGCCCACATCAAATTCAAAAACTCAGACCTCAGTGCTTACGTTTATCGCTCACTGTTTGACGTAGCCCGTCAGTATAGGGAGAGCTTTGAGGTTTATGGCTCCAAGAAATCATTTGAGTGGGCATTGATTGAAGATGAGGAACATGTACTACATACAGCTAAGTTACCGGAACATGAAATTCCATCCAAAGTGAGGGTGCCTGATTACGCACATCTCCTACCAGAGGGTATCCGTGATTTCACAACTAAAGGTGTTTATGACATTGCCGAAAACACACACCTGAGCTTCACACAGGGAGCAGGACATGGCGGATCCCATCCCCACCTGGCCCATGAGTTTCTGATGGCGCTTGTTGAAGACCGGGATCCGTTCCCAAATGCGGCACAATCGGCCAATTGGACATCCGTCGGAATCCTTGCACATGAATCAGCCATGGAGGGAGGTGCTATCAAAAAGCTTCCTGATTATTTTAATGTTTGATATAGAGTTGTCGGTTGTGTGATATCAGTTGTCGGTTGTCAGTTATCTGTTGTGTGATATCCGTTGTCGGTTGTTAGTTGTCAGTTAAAAATAACCCACATCCCACAACTCACAACCGATAACCCACAACTCACAACCCACAACTCACAACCGATAACCCACATCCCACAACTCATAAACCCCACAACCACATAACATGAAATTCCTACTCACCCTCTCCCTGCTGCTCTCAACAGCTTTCGCCCAGCAGGGTCGTCGCATTGAAGTGCTTTTCCTTGGCGATAATGGTCATCACCGACCGATGGATCGCCTGCCTGCCCTGATGGCAGCGCTTGGTCCGAAAGGCATCAATTTCACCTACACGGATCAGCTTGCTGATCTCAATCCCGCAACACTCTCGAAATACGATGCCCTGATGGTTTATGCCAACTGGGATGTGTTGCCGGCAGATGCTGAAAAAGCACTGCTGGATTTTGTGGCATCAGGAAAGGGATTTTTGCCACTGCACTGTGCTTCATACTGCTTTCGCAATTCCAGTGAATATGTAAAACTGGTAGGCGGACAATTCTGGCGGCATACATTTGATTCCATTACAACCCAGTCCACACAGCCCGCACATCCGGTTATGCAGGGACTGAAACCCTTTACGGCCTTCGACGAAACATATCTACACAGCCAGTTGCAGCCGGATAACAATGTGCTGGCAGTGCGCACCATCAAGGCTGATCAACATAAGGATAAGCCGGGAGTTGAAACAGAGCCTTATACCTGGACCCGTACACATGGAAAAGGTAAGGTTTTCTATACAGCATATGGTCATGATGACAGAACCTGGGGTCAGACTGGTTTCCAGGAGCTTATATACAATGGTATTCTGTGGAGTATCAATGATGAAGCACTTGCTGCGTTTAAACTTCGTAATCCCCAAACACTGACCTATAAGCCAGCAAGACTGCCAAACTATGAAAAGCGTCCGGGTGAACAGCTACAGCAAATGCCTTTGTCGCCAGAAGAGTCTATGAAACATATCCAGGTTCCGGTAGATTTTAACCTGGAGCTTTTCGCTGCAGAGCCCAATGTGATGCATCCCATTGCCATCAGCTGGGACGAGAAGGGAAGGATGTACGTGCTGATTACCAAAGATTATCCCAATGAGCGTAAGCCTGAAGGCGGTAGTGATTACATATTGATCTGTGAGGATACCAACAAAGATGGTAAGGCAGATAAGTTTACCCGCTTTGCAGAAGGACTCAGCATTCCAACGGGTATGACTTTCGCCAATGGTGGACTAATCGTCTCCCAAGCGCCCCATATGCTTTTCTTAAAAGATACGGATGGAGACAATAAAGCAGATGTAAAAAAGATACTCTTTACCGGTTTTGGTACTTTTGACACCCATGCTGGTCCCTCCAACCTCCATTACGGGTTCGACAACTGGGTGTGGGGTTGTGTGGGTTATTCCGGTTTCAAAGGAGTG
>JBDLTO010000308.1:0-9831 GCA_039805815.1 Bacteroidota bacterium
CGCCATATAAAAAATAGAATTCGAGATGGTCAAGAATTCCTTGCTGGTAATGAAATGTATAAATTAGATTTTACTTATCGAGGCCAGTCCTTAAGGTCATCGTTACAAATTCAAGGCATAAAAACCAATCTGGAATTTTTGCCCCCAATTAACCAGAATAATGAAGCTGCTTGTCCAATTGGTCCAAGGGATTGTAATGATTCAATCATGACTAATGATTATGCTGATCTGGAACTAATTGAAAATGATGAGCATCTTTTGCATTGGATATCCAGTTATGGCAATAATGGGGTTGAATATGAACACTTTCAAAGGGCAGTAAATGAAATTCATGGAAGAAGTACTTATGTAGGCGTCAATATCGGGTCTCATTCCGAATTAGTTAGGTTGACCAAAATATTTTTGGAGCAATTTATTGGACTCGGTTACATTGAATCATTTCTTTTTAATGACAGAAAGATTAGATATAGGGTTAATCCAGCATGTTTTTTATGTACTCATGATGGGTTTCTTTTGCTTTCCGGAGGACGATCTTGGTATGAAACGAAAAAGCTTCTTGATCAAGTCTCACCCAAAATGTCAAATTGCATAAAAATATATAATGTGGGTCTGCCAAGAATTATTAAAATTGACCCCCAAACACTTAATATTCAAATCAATTTAGATAAGCCTGATTTATGTCTGGCCAATTATGGTTTTAAGGGATTTCAGATTGTAAGAGGTGGTCTGGGAAACCGGGTATCATACCCGCTTTCAATATTAACCCAGTTTTCCATTTCTGAAATGGAGAAAACCATTTTGGGGCCGGGTGAAAACTTGCTTTCTGGAAATGTTACATACTTGCGTTTTGATCCCAAAACTCTAGATTATGTTGAAATAGGCAGCATATACGAATTAAAACAATTTAATGTTTTCAAGCCAGTGCAGTCATACAAACCGGTCTTGTATATTTTCCAGCGGCATGAATATCGTGATGGGGAACCGTGGATTTTAGCCAATGAAGTGATTTTGGGAAAACACCATGAGGCTCTTTATTTCTCATTAACAATGCGCAACAATGGAAACAGAACAAACCTTGGGTGGATTTATGATAAAACAAGAAAAAAGATATACATACCACGGAGGGTTAATTTGCCTAACCAAATACGCCATTCATTGCAATGTGTAGTAGGAGCCTATACAAAAGTCAGATTCGCCTTGCAAGATAATGCAAATGGGGAAGCGCTGCTGCCCGTAATTGATAATCAAGGCATAACTTGGTGTAATCAGCAACAAAACGCATATGAACTTGAGGAATTCAGTTGCGTACCAAACAGTTTTATTGGGCCACTACAGGAAAAATTATCAATCACCATCAATATTTTGTCAATATGAGATCAGCCCTAACTGTACACCAAGAATTGCTGGGCAATTATCAGGAGTACCTCTCAAAGCAATTTAAGTCTGCCTTGAGGCCGGTAACAACCGGACGCAATCGGCTATATGATACGAAAGGGGTAACCTTCCAGCCGCCTTTCCTTGAATTCCTGTTCAACTACAAGAGTTCTGGGAAAAACTTTGCGAATGTTGCCAGTGCGGAAGAATTATCCGGTTATTTTGGGGATCCGGAAGCGGCTGACAGGTTCAGGGAACTTGCCAGTAAGGGATTGGTTCCTTATGAACTTTATCAGCACCAATGGGAAATGCTGAAAAAGGTTCTTATAGAGGATAGACACGCCATCATCACCACAGGAACTGGGTCCGGGAAAACCGAATCATTCATGCTGCCCCTGATGGCCTATCTGGTAAAGCAAACTTTAGGTTTTGGCAATCCTGATTACAGAACCACTCAAAATCACCAAGGGTATCAAGAGTCTTTATTTACCCGACAACACAATGGTATTTTCAAAAGGGGTTTTTCTGACAGAAGGCCCTGGATGAGGCATGGTGAAACGCGCACGGCCGCCGTTAAGGCCATTATGCTTTTCCCCATGAATGCCCTGGTGGAGGACCAGCTTAAGCGAATACGAAATGCCTTCAGCAATCCGGAAGTGCTGGATATTCTAGATACCCAATTTAAAGGAAACCGGATTTTCTATGGCAAGTATAACGGGATGACTGCAGGTACAGGCAAGTTAGCCGATGATGGGGATTACCAAAGGGTGCAGAATTATTATAAGGAGGTTGCAGAAAACGAATATGCCGTAATTGACTATGCTAACAGTGAGGGTGAGAGATTAAATGGCCGTAAGAGGTATACTGAGGCCTTGGATTATTTTGGTAGGGAGGTTACTGAAGACGGGACCCGCTTGACAGGGGAGATGCTGAACCGGTTTGATATGCAGCAAAATCCGCCCGACATCCTCATTACCAATTTCAGCATGTTGAATATCATGCTGACCAGAAGCCTTGAGCAGGGCATATGGGACAAGACGGCGGAATGGCTAGAGGAGGAGGGTGCTGTTTTCCATGTTGTACTGGATGAAATGCATTTGTACCGCGGCAGTGCAGGTACCGAAATCGCCTACTCCATCAGCGCCCTTCTCCAAAGGCTTGGCATCGCTGATAAGCCTAGCAAAGTCCGTTTTCTGGCATCCTCCGCTTCGCTTGATATGGACAATGACCAAGAGCGCGTCAAAGAATTCATTGGGGGGTTTTTCAACCTGCCCAGTGATCAAGTCCCCAATAAATTTCACTTGGAAAAAGGTGAAAATGACTTTCCTGTTGCTGGAAAAGGGGGGCTGGATGCCACCCAACTCCAACCCATGCTGATCCAGCTAAATGAGGAACAAATACTTTCCGACGAGAATTTACAATCCATTGCAAAGAGCCGGGCAATAGTTCAAATATGTGATTGGTACCGTGATCAAAACGGATCAAACAACAGACCCTGCTCGCTGGAAGACTTTGGTAAAAAACTTTTTCAGGTATTTGATGTTCAATACACAGAATCTGATATAACCAACCTTTCAAAGGCCAATCCCGAGCAAACTGATTTATTCAAATTAGCTAATGGATTCTTCCTCTTCCGGGAAGCATTAGCCAAACGAAAAGAGGAAAAGAGGGACTTGGCTGACAATAACCTCCCCAGAATCAGGCTCCACCTCATGTATAACAATTTTGAGGGACTTTGGGGATCGATTTCAGTTGGCGCTAACAACGGCCTTGCCATTAATGCGACCTACAATTTCCCCAAGAAAATTGATGCCCAACGAAACAAAGTATACCAACTGTTTTATTGTGAAAAATGTGAAACCAGCTTTATTGGGGGGTACAAGAATCCAGATGACAAATGGCAAATTCCGAATGATGCACCCCCTGGCCATGAGGCCTACTATTCCATTAAAGTAAGCCCATCTGAAACAAGCTTGAAAACGGATAGCCTATCTGTTGTTTCAACCGACACCAACAAGTTAAAATATTCAAATTTTGCAATTTTTTGGCCTGAGTGTCAATTTCCAGAAAAAAATTATTTGCCACATATAGCAGAAACAAATCCACGTGATAGAATTACGGAAAATGAATATAATGAAATAAAGCGAAGGGTTACAAATCAGGTATATGGATTTTGGGTAAGGTCTTTTTTTAACCCCCAAAGTGGGGAGATCAGAATGCCTGTGAACAAATTGACAGCCCCCCCAAATGGCTTTATAGTAGGGAGAGTGTACATCTCGATTGATAAAACACCAAATTACAAAGACAACAGAAATAAGGAAATTTATGGGGGTAGGGGTAACAACGATTTAATGCAGACATTCATAGATGATTTGTTAAATTTTGAAAATTCAAGTGGCGCAGGTGCACTCAGCCAATGCTGCCCTTGTTGTGCCACCAAGAAGTATTTGTCGCCCATCGTACGCGGTTACCGAACCGGTTTCAACAAGACGAATCAGCTTTTTGCCTCAGGACTATTCAAGTCTATGAAGAAATACAATTCCATTCAACACGGCAAATTACCCAAGTTGGTTTCGTTCAGTGACAGCAGGGATGAGGCTGCACAAGTTTCAGCTGGAGTAGAGGATCAGCATTTCAACGAATTGGTTACAAATTACATATTGTCAAGTCTGGCTGGTCGGTCTTATGACCGCACAGAAAAGGGGGAGATTATTCTCAGGCACACAGACAATGCAATTTTGGATTGTATAAGATTGAATATTAATGGTGCAATTGATTGTTTTGACGAGATAATCGAACAAAGGCTCGATCAGGTTCAAACGCTTACGCGGTTAATGGCATTTCTGGCAGAGATTCGCATTACCCCCAATGACTTTAACAAGCTGACTACATTATTTACTGATTACGAGGAACGGATACTGCCAAGAACAAGTTTTTCACCTAATGAACTGGTGGGGAACTTCGTATATGGTTCTTGTTTTAGCGGTTTGAATGAGCACCTAACCAGTATGGGGGTTGATGTCAGGGGAGTATATAATGTAAAGCCACAGCTTGAATTCAAAGAAGGCCAACCTGATTTAAAATGGTACGAACCAATCAACAGTCAAGGCGGAAGGTTAAGCTTTAATGGAGATGATGCCCAAATACAAAACCGGTATAAGTATTACGGTAAATTTTTGAAGTCATACTTATTACGGATGATGTTTGGCCGTACCCAATATTCTATAGAATCAATGGGATTAGGTCGGCTGGAACAACAGTTCCAGCAGATTAATTACCTGACTCCAGAACAAAATAATTCGTTTTTTTACGGGTTGGTTAAACTTATGGGATGGAGGGGCAAGTTTAGGCCTCGAATCACAAATGTAAAAAGGCGGCTATTTGATGAAGAGAACATCAATGCCACAGCCAATCTCCCTAAATACGTCAGTAATTACATAACAAAATTCAACTCGGTCAAGGGAACAAATATTAATAATGGGGATGTACTTGCCTTATTTAATGGTAACCGAGTTTTCCTCGATTTCGAGGGCGGAAACGCTCCTGTTAAAATAGGGAAAGTATCTCTGGAAGATAATTTCATAGGATGCCCCCAATGTTATGAGGTATACTCCCAGCCTACTTCGCATTGTTTGAATTGTGGAAAGGAATTTCGAGACGACGATGATTATAGCATAATCCAAGTACAGGAAATCCGCTCAAGGTCCTATGCAGGAAGCCATTTTGCAAACATGAAAGATGTACATCGCCTGCATTGCGAGGAGTTAAGCGGGCAAACGGATGATCCCTTTGGGCGTCAACGAAATTTTCTAGGACTCATCAAGGATGAAAACATACAGAAGCTTGCGCAGGAAATAGACCTGTTGGCTGTAACAACAACACTTGAAGTGGGAGTTGACATAGGGAGCCTCCAAGGCATGCTGATGGCCAACATGCCTCCCCAGCGTTTCAATTACCAACAAAGGGTCGGTCGGGTTGGTCGTCGCGGGCAGGCATTTTCGTTTGCCGTTACACTGTGCCGAAGCAAGTCCCATGATGCCCATTATTTCCAACATCCGGAAGAGATTACCGGTAACCCCTCACCAACACCATTCCTCAACGTTACGCAAAGTGAGATCTTAGAACGTGTGTTAAACAAGTATTTTCTAGCTTATTTCTTTCGTGGCTTCAGGGATTATTTAAATGCTCAGGGTTACAATATTGAGGAAGACCTTTCTGACAGGAACATAAACGGGGAATTCGGGAAAGTGCGAAACATGCTTCCAAATGACGATGGCCAAAACCCGACTAGTTATTTGATTCATTTGCCAATTTTCAAAGCGGTAAAACAGCAGGAATTGGAAGAAGCCTATAATTCCCTTGTTGAATCCCTGAAAAGGGCAGGAAGCCAATTCAATAAAACTTTTACAGAATATGAGGTGGGCTTGTTTGACAGGATCCAGCAAATTATTGCAGTTAGTCCCAAGCAAAGTTCAATCGGAGAGGTGCTGATGGAAAACGGGTTACTGCCATCATATGGAATGCCTACCAAGGTGGCACAATTCTATAATAATTATCCCCGCCTTGATTTCAATAACCTAGGGGATAATACTCCTGATAGCATGGACCGGACCATTGACGTGGCTATTTTTGATTATTCTCCGGGAACCGTAAAACTAAAGGACAAGGTGGAGTATACGGTAAAGGCGATTGTTCCTCGTGTGATAAGGCGTTATGTGCCAACCAGAAATTTCATCTGGGAGGCAGATGGTCCTGAGATAAGGTCGGAAAGGGTTGTATACGAGTGCGGGTACGAAAATTGCAAATGGTTCGATCTGGAGCCAACCAATCAGGACAACGACTATCCACCTAAGCAATGCCCCAAATGCAATCAGCCCAATTCTTTGCAGAAAATAGATATCATTGCTATTGAGCCCATGAATTTTAGTGGCATTAAAACAGAAAACGAACAAAACCCTGTTGACAGAAGGGATGTTTCCTCGAACAACAGACTGGCCATCTCTCGCTTAGGAAATTTCAATTGGGGTGATGCCGGGCAAACATTTGGCAATTTAATCCTGTCCTACAAAATGCCTCAAGAGGGTGAATACATCTATAAGATCAATAAGGGGGCCGCAGGATCTATACCCTTGACTCAGGGAAATGTTATTTGGGGCAACCGGGGAGATGTCAGTGGGCTGATAATGCCACAGGCAAATGCAGCTAATCTAAGTCAATATTGGCTTTTCACAAGAAAGAATACAGACACCCTGAGCTTTATTGTAAAAGATTTCCAGAGTCAGAAGTTTGACTTGAGCCCGGGTAATAATGAAAACTCAATCAATTCACTTAAGGCAGTTTTCTTGTCAGCTGCAACCATACTGCAACGTTGCTTCGCTGACATCTTGGACATTGATCCGAGGGAAATCGAATTCGCCAACCCGGAAATTACCACGATTAACATCAATGGCGTACTTTATCAAACCTTTCAGGTCACATTCTATGACAGCCATGATAATGGAAGCGGCTATGTTAAAAGAATAAAGGAGCGAATGATAGCGGAAGCTGCTGATTTGCACCATTTCATAAGGACATCGAGGTATTACGATAGCATCGTCAGCCAAGAGCATAAGTTATCCTGTAGGTCGGGAAGCTGCTACAAGTGCATAAGGACATATGAGAATTCCATGTTGCATGGCCTGCTGGATTGGCGATTGGGCCTTGACCTGATTTGCTTCATGGGTAATCCGGATTACCGAATTGATTTTGCAGAATTTACGAATTATGTCCTTTCCACTTTGAGTAACCCAGTCTATCAGGTTGCAGCTGTGGTAGACAATGATGGCAACAGTGCGGTATCGGTAACACTTGATGGCACTCCGAAATATATCGTCACACATCCAATGGCCAGATTTGATGCACCCAGATTCAAGGCAGATAATAATAATTTTCAAGATGCGGAGGCAATTGACTTCTATCAATTGATGTTAATTTCATGATATGGATATTTCATTTGAGCAAGAGTCCTTTCGGTCAAGCGAGTTGCCAGCAGCGCAAAGGCTTTATGATTTGTTCCTCGAGTTTTTCAGTGGGAATCCCTGTGAAGGGAAACTGTTAATAAAGTCTTACATGCTACCCGCCGGTTACCCGGAACGGGACATAGACATTTTGGTTTTGCTTGAAATAGCTGAAGGCAGCTCCATCAAGGTTGGTCTTACCAATGGTGAAATTGCGTTAGTGGGCGGGTATATATTCAATATAGAGGTAAAAGAGCATTCGTCTTTTCACTGGAAACCTGAGGGCATTTTCGTCCAATACCCCAACAACACAAAAAATGTCACCCGGCAGGTATGGGATGTCAAGAATCACTTGATGAATTACCTAAAAGGGCAAGCCCTGTCTCCAATTCCCTTGGTTGCCGATGTCATTTTCCTGAATAAGTGTTCAAGGGAAACCTCGCTATCTGTCTTCGGTAATGAAGAGGACATACCCCTTAATTTCATGGATTATGATATAACAATTCCTTCGCTTCTGCAAAATGTCACTGGTAGGAATGGTGAATTACTCAGATTTAACAACGACGGAAACGCCGCAAGGTTGGCGGCAGTGTGGGATTTCCTTGTCGGAGTGAAAAGCTTACCCAAAAGCTTAAACAACAAGTTTGAGCTTTTTGCAATAGAATCATTTAAGGCCAAGATCGTCAACATGAATGTGAACCAGAACAATGTTGTGGTTGTTTCCGGGGCCCCCGGTTCAGGGAAGACTATCCTTATGCTCGGAAAGGCAATGGAAATTGCAAGGGAAGGGAAGAGTTGCCTCTACCTAACCTATAACAGGCAACTCGTGCTTGATCTTGAGCGTCTTCAATTACTGGTTAAAAAGTTTGCACCGGAAAACCCATTCCTAAGGCTTAAAATAGAAACCTGGGATTCGCTGGTTGCGAGACTGTATAGTTTTCATAATTACTATGTGCCGCTGGGTCATCAGAAGCCAAGTATGGAAGAGAAGGCTTCAGCCATAGTTGGCAGGTATAAGAGTGAAAAGGGAAAAATAGTTTTCGCGAATGATGAAAAGCAGAATCACAAAAATATTTTCAAGTACAGTGAATTGGTATATGTTTTTGTTGATGAGGCACAGGACTTACCCTCAGGCGTTTTTGAAATTCTAAAGACTTTATACGGCAACAATATTTGCCTTGCACTTGGGAGATTTCAGGAATATGGAAGTGCCTTAAATCCGGGGCCGGCACATGAAATTAACATGGATAAAATCCTAAGGCAAAGAGAGGTGCTATCTAAGGTTGTTGCGCATTACCTGAATGTGGCTGGAGTAAATGAATTATACCAAATTACAATACCCATACCCACTGCGTTGATTGGGGGGGAATGCATAGTGTACACTGGCAAAATTGATGATGTCTTTTATGGGGACGTTCTTAACAGGTTGCAAACAAATGATTGGAATAATTATGACTTTCTCCATTTGCATATCAATGCCGGCGATGTAAACGCAAACACCCAATTTTCACATTATAGCGGTGGACCACAAGATAGCAACCCAAACTTCGACGCTGGCAAGTTTCGCTATTTCCATTATAGCAGCTGCAGGGGTTTGGAGGCAAATATTATACTATACGAAAAGATAGACTCATATTATGAATGGTGTGTCCAGAATTTTGGCGAGACAAACGCAAAAAAGCGAATTTTCATTGCTCTAACAAGGGCTAAGGATATTGCAATTTGTACATTCAACGATTTGAACCATTGGCTTTACAAGGATGTAATTGCACAATTTGCAGGAGTTACCAATAGCTTGAAATAAAGCGCACGCCTTTATAACATACCATTACAAATTCATAAGCAAATAATTATTCTACTATTGCAAAGGTCAAACTTGTGAAAGCAGTACCTGATGCGCCATATTGCTTATAGCTTTGAATTTTACTCCTATTTTGTGTGCCTTGCGGCAGGTAATTTGACTGATGGGCCTGAAAAATTGCTAAAAATTTTGGCAGTTTCAGATTTGTCCGTAAATTTGTCCGCATCTTTAAAAATGTCCGGAATATGATAAATGTCAAATTTTACCTAGATAAGGCTGATAAGAATAAGCTTTTCCCAATTCACCTTGTGCTTCGTCAAAAAGATGCACAGGTAAAAGTTGCTACCGGTGAGAAAATAAAAAGTAAGGATTGGGATAATGCTTCCCAGTCAGTAAAGGATAGTTGCTATAACCACAAAGGCATAAATTCGTTTCTTTTATTCCTGAAGCAGGAAGTTGAAAAGCATTTAATGACAGCTCCTCACTCCCAGCTAACTGACAAGAGGATAAAGGAGAAGATAGTTTCGCTTGTAAAGAGCCGCAGAGGCAATTCTGGTGTTAAAATAGTTTGCGAAGACCAAACATATTACGAGGGTAAACAAAAAATCACTTTTTTGGACTTGTTCGCAGGGGCTGGTGGATTCAGCGAAGGGTTTTTAC
>JBDLTO010000309.1:0-4571 GCA_039805815.1 Bacteroidota bacterium
ATAGGTTGTATTAACAAATAACAATAATTCGAAGTTTAAGGACTTAAAAAAATAATGTGTAAGTCGTACACTTTAATGAATAATGTGTAAATTGTACGCCTTGATATAATGAGCATGCAAATTGATATTTTTCTTAGATTTTCAACATTACCCGGTCAATCATTGAAGATATTTGGTAATACCTCTGCTTGGGAAGGCAATGAACCTGAGCATGCATTACCCATGCAATATTTAGACCTTAACCATTGGCATTTCAATCTTAATTTGAATGAAATTGACCTTAAACAATCTGATGGATTAAATTATACTTTTTTATTTCAGACTGAGCATGGTGAGCAAATTTTAGATTGGAATTTAGTAAGGTTTATCAAGTTGTCTGATCTGAGAGACGGACTTAAGATTCTGGATACCTGGATGCATATGGGTGAAACGGATAATGCGTTTAAAACTTTGCCTTTCAAGTCTGTTTTTGCTACAAGAATTGCAGATTTAATTGAAGTTTCTGGAGAGAAATCATCATATATAACTTTTTCAGTAGATGCGCCGTTACTTTCACCGGATGAAAAACTTGCATTAATTGGAAACGATAAACTGCTTGGTGAATGGGATAAGAATAAAATTATTCCCATGCATTTTGATGGGCAATTGTGGCAGGCGCATGTTCATAAAAGTTTGCCAGTTAATTCATTACAGTATAAATATTGCCTAACCGACTCTTCAGGTAAATTCATTCGTTTTGAAAATGGAGAAAATAGGCAATTAAAACTGCCATTGGGAGTTAATCAAATAGATTTTATAAGGGATGGTTTCGTCAATCTGGATAAACATTGGCGTGGAACTGGTGTTGCAGTTCCGGTTTTCAGTTTAAGGACAAAGAGCAGTTTAGGTGTTGGTGAATTCAATGATATCAAACCTTTGGTAGATTGGGCAAAATCTGTTTCTGTCAGGATGATTCAAATACTTCCTGTTAATGATACAACTTCTACCCACACCCGTGCTGATTCTTATCCTTATGCAGCAATATCAGCATTTGCTCTTCATCCCTTATATATTTCATTAGATTCGGTTGCAGGAAAAAAGTATACCAAATATATCAAGACTCAACTTGCAAGTGCAGCAAAACTGAATGATTCTGTTGGGGTTGCTTATGAGGAAATCATGAAATTAAAGTGGGAGTCTCTTGGGATCTTGTATCCATTGATGAAAGAAGAGGTTTTCAAAACATCCGACTACAAACATTTTTTTGAAGAAAATAAGTCGTGGTTAATTCCTTATGCTGCATTTTCTTATCTCAGAGATCATGTGGGGCAGCCCGGAAAAACAGATTGGGGTAAATATTCAAACTTTAATGCTGCTGTAATATCCGAATTGTGTACCCCAGGAACTTCAGCCTATGATGAGGTGGCACTTCATTTTTTTATTCAGTATCATTTGCATCTACAATTAAAAGAAGCTCATGATTATGCCAATAGTCATGGTGTTATTTTGAAAGGAGATATTGCAATTGGTGTTCATAAACATGGAGCTGATACTTGGACGCAACCTTCTTTATACAACCTTAACAAACAAGCAGGCGCCCCTCCAGATGATTTTGCAGTAAAGGGGCAGAACTGGGGCTTTCCTACGTATAACTGGGAAGTAATGAAGGCAGATGGGTTCTCCTGGTGGAAACAAAGGTTTACGCAAATGTCTAATTATTTTGATGCCTTCAGAATAGATCATATTCTTGGTTTCTTTAGAATCTGGTCGATACCAGAAGAAGCAATAGAAGGTATTATGGGTAAATTTGTACCCGCAATTCCTGTATATAAACATGAATTTGAATCACGGGGCATTCATTTCAATACAGAAAGATTTTGTGAACCTTTTATCACAGATCAAATCATTTGGGAACTCGCTCCGGGATTAGAACAAAAAATCAAAGCATTTTTAAAGCATAAAAATAGTTTCGAATATCAATTCAGAGACGAATTTAATACCCAGAAAAAAATTGAAATTTATTTAAGTACACAACATCAATCGGAGGATAATACAGAGCTTAGGCAGGCGGTTTTTAATTTGCAATCCAATGTATTACTTTGGAGAGATGAGGTATCTGTTGAAGGATTCCATTTCAGGTTTAATATAGATAAGACGCTTTCATATAAGCATTTGAGCAACCAGGAAAAATATCATTTTACAGAATTGTACAATGATTATTTCTTCAACAGACAGGATCAGATCTGGAGAAAGGAAGCACTGGACAAGCTTCCTGCTTTGAAACGATGCACAGAAATGCTCATCTGTGGTGAAGACTTAGGCCTGGTTCCAAAAACAGTTCCTGAAGTTATGGCTGGTCTGGGTTTATTAAGTATGGAAGTTCAAAGAATGCCAAAGCAGATGAATCAGGCATTCTTTGACCCTGCAAATGCTCCTTACCTTTCTGTTGTCACTCCATCTACACATGATATGAGTACCATTAGGGAATGGTGGATGGAGGACCGCAACATGTCTCAAAAGTTTTTCAATGAAATGCTTTGGCAATATGGAGAAGCTCCTGCAGATGCATCCTGCCACATTGTAAGGTCTATTATTATTCAACACTTGAATTCTCCTGCTATGTGGGCGGTTTTTCAATTGCAGGATCTTTTTGCCATGCAGGAAGACCTAAGGTTATCTGATCCCAAAGATGAAAGAATCAACGTACCCGGCGACCCCAATCATTTTTGGCGTTTCAGAATACAAATAACATTAGAAGATCTTCTGGAAAAAACTATCTTCAATAATGAATTGAAACAATACATCAATTCCTGCAACAGATCATGTTTGGCATAAAATACTGGCATAAAAATCTTGCTTTCGAATATCCCTTTACCATCTCAAAGGGTACGAAAACACATCAATCAACTTTTATTGTTGAACTGAACTTCAGGGGAATAAAAGGTTATGGAGAAGCCCCAGCTATTAGCTATTACAATATTTCAGTTGAGCAAATGATAGCTGACCTCGAAAATAAGCGTAAGTTTGTTGAGTCGTTCAGCCTTACTGATCCTAAAAGGTTTTGGCATTTTTTGCACCATTTATTTCCGGCTAATCCCTTTCTTGTTTCTGCATTGGATATGGCAGGTTGGGATATTTTTGGAAAGCTAAATAAACAGCCCTTATATAAAATCTGGAAGCAGGATCCTGAAAAAGCACCTCAAACAGATTATACAATAGGAATTGACGAACCAGATTTGATGTTGGAAAAAATGCGCAAATATCCTGCAGGGATCTACAAAATTAAAGTTGGCTCTAAAGACGACATACAAAAACTTAATTTTTTGCGCAAACAGTCGGATGCACAATTCAGAGTTGATGCCAATGGCGGTTGGAGTTTTGTAGATGCTAAATCTTATTTACCTGAACTCGAGCAAATTGGCATAGAATTAATCGAACAACCACTTTCTAAAGACTCTTATGAGGAAACAAAGGAACTAAAACTTCTTACAAAAATACCCATCTTTGCTGATGAGTCCTTTGTTAATGAAAAAGACTTACCCAAATGTGCAGAGTCCTTCACAGGAATAAATATTAAATTAACCAAATGCAGTGGTATTACCCCTGCACTTGAAATAATAAGTAAGGCAAGAAAACTTGGCTTGGGTATTATGTTGGGTTGTATGAATGAGTCAAGTATTGGAACTGCAGCATTGGCAAATTTGGCACCAATGGTTGATTATCTTGATGCTGACGGACCCCTTCTTTTAAAAGAAGATATTGCAACTGGAATTACGTATGAAAACAACTATCTCAAAACTTTAGGTAGTCCTGGGCTGGGAGCCCAGCCTCAGGACCTTTAATAACTTCATTAGAGTTTAAAGCCTAACCCTATACCATATGTTTTGGGATCGCCAAGATGAGCAGCGCCAAAATCATAGGCATAGTCAATGTATTTTGCACCTGCAAGGTTTCTTCCCCAAAGTGAAAATTCCCAATCTTTGAAAGTATATCCAATTTTCATATTAAGTAATCCGTAAGCAGCCTGGCTGATTTGGTTTTTGAAATCGAAAAATTGTTTACCAACCCTGTTGTATTCTATTCTTGTCATCAAGTTATTATTTCCGACTTTAAATAGATACTGAGCAGATAGATAGTGAGTAGATTGTGGTGTGAAAATTTGCCTTTTGTCCGTTAAATCCAAATTAACGCCGTCGCTTACTATTGAAAATTTGCTGTATTTAGCATTTGTTAATCCACCGGAATATTGAAGTGTCAAACCCTTTAATGGCTTTGAAGCCAATTCAACTTCTACGCCAGTGCTATTCATTGTTCCTGAGTTTTGAGTAAGTGTAATGGCATCAGGAAGAATTAAAGTGGGCGTTTGAATATTATTGACCTGATTCAAAAAAACCACTATGCCATATTGGAATTTGCCATTGGGATTTTCTCCTTTAATACCCGCTTCAAACATATTGCTGAATTCAGGTTTAAATGAAGCAAGCGGAATCTGGGAAGGGTCAGATGAAATGCTGGTAAGTCCTCCGGATCTGAAACCGCGATTGTAATTAAAATACAATACACCATTTTCAGCTATGTTATACTGTAGCCCA
>JBDLTO010000310.1:0-3511 GCA_039805815.1 Bacteroidota bacterium
CCGTCATTTTTATATTGTTGCAAAGTATAAGAGATGAGTGAATCTTCTTTGCGGCCATCGTAAAGTGGCTGATTGGGTGTTTGTTTGAGGATTGCAACAATTGATTTGTTATTTTCCGCAATTTGTGCAGCAACCGGCCAAAGTCCGTCTTTGGTTGACCAATTCGGTTGTTCGTTGCTATTGGAGCCACCTGCAACGATGAGCAATGCACCATCGTATGCAACTGTTTCAGGGACTATCAACGTGAGCTGATGACGCCAGGTGATTTTTCGCCATTGCTGTGATGTCAGCAATAGTTGAAAGCTTTTTGCCTTCCCGATATTTCCAGAATCTTTTAAAGACCACGTATAGGTATTGTCGCCATTATTCAGGTAAGCATCGAGGGCTTTGGAGGGCTTGATACTTGGTTGGGCAAGCGAAGCGCAGGGAATAAGAAG
Source organism: Bacteroidota bacterium (assembly GCA_039805815.1). Classification (GTDB taxonomy): domain Bacteria; phylum Bacteroidota; class Bacteroidia; order Chitinophagales; family Chitinophagaceae; genus Pollutibacter. The sequence continues at coordinate 438 of JBDLTO010000310.1, forward strand.
CAGTAGAAAATGCTTGAACATGGTGGTTGTATTATAGATGTTATTGATATGCGCATATATAATATAATACAATTTTCGACATCACACAAACAATAATGACAAGTGGTAAACGTTCATAAATCTGTTGTGGGCTGATATTCATCATCTTATGCAGATGGTGGAAACCTTTAACACTAATTTACAGGGTATTTTATTCCGGAGACGGATTATTTATCCAAATTTTGAAATCATGAAAACAAGTTTAACCCTCCTCATTGCATCTGTGCTGTTGTATACAGCCTGCAAGCACGAGATGATTAACCCACTTCCCGGCAGTCCGCAAGACACTGTAGTTGTAAACAATCCCAATCCGACAGTCAAATCCGATACCGTATGTTTCAATACGGAAGTATTGCCTTTGTTCATTACCTATTGCGCTTCTGCAGGTTGCCATGATCCGGTGAGTAAAAGAGAAGGAGTGGTTACCAACACTTACGCAACCATCATGAAAGGCATTACCGCCAAAAACCCTAATCGCAGTGAATATTACAAAGTGATTATCGATAGGGAAATGCCGCCTGCTGGCTCTCCACAACTGTCCACCGCCCAAACCAATGTCATCCTGAAATGGATTAACCAAGGGGCGTTGAACACCAATTGTGTCAACAGTTGTGATACGACGAAATTCACTTATTCAGACCCTGTTGTCACCTTGCTGACCAACAACTGCAATGGATGTCATGGTACCAAGCCTGGCTCCGGCAATGTTTACCTGGGTGATTTTGCAAGTGCAAAGGCTTACATCTCGGCCAATAAAACCAATTTCCTGAATGCCATCAATCACACGTCTACCGTGGTTTCCAAAAGAATGCCTCCTGGAAATAAGCTGCAGGATTGCCAGATCGGACAATTCACACGCTGGGTAGAAAAGGGCTTTCCACAATAAAGAACTATGAAAAGAAATATCATACTATTTGCGATCACGTTTTTTGCAGCATCCTGTTATTACGATAAGGCAGACTTGGTTTATCCTGTAGCTGCCAGTTGTGATACAACTGCTGTCAAGTATTCCACTGCCATTGCTCCTGTACTTACAGCCAGCTGTAATGGATGCCATGGCGGTACAGCTGCCGCAGGTGCAGGTATTGTGTTGGATAATTACAATTCAGTAAAGACCTATGTATCCAATGGAAAACTGCTCAACTCCATCCTGCAAAACGGGAAAGCTTCATCCATGCCCAAAGGTGGCGGTAAACTCGACAATTGTACACTCAGCAAATTCTCAAGCTGGATCAATCAAGGCGCACTTAATAACTGACAATATGAAAATGACAAAATCAATTCTTGCATCAATCGTTTTGCTGTTCGCAATCAGCACATCATCACAGGCACAAAAGGTTTATGCAACCAAAACCGGACAGATTTTCTTCAACGCCACAGGTGGTATTGAAAAAATAGCAGCAGTGAATAACCAGACAGATTCGAAGTTTGTAGATAATACCGGACAAATGGTTTTTGCCGTGCTGGTAAAAGGGTTCAAATTTGAGAATCAGCTCATGGAAGATCACTTCAATGAGAATTACATGGAATCAACTAAGTTTCCAAAAGCAGATTTCAAAGGATATATCACCAACATCAAAGAAGTGAACTTTGCAAAGGATGGTACCTATCCGGTAAAAGTGGATGGCAACCTCACCATTCATGGTGTAACACAGAAAGTGGCAACTACAGGCACCATGAAAATTGCAGGAGGTGTTCCTGAAATTGAAGGAAGCTTTAAGGTGAAACTCAAAGATTACAACGTAACAGGTTTGTATATCGGTGAAAAAATTGCTCCGGAAGCTACCATTAATATCAAGTGTAAATACTGATCATGAATTTTTCTCCATTAGCCAGATTTTCGTTTCTCATGGCCATGATGGCACTTCCCTTTGCCAGTGCAGCGCAAGTTGACCTCTTTGCAGAAGAAGAGACTGCATTTACCGATAAGGTTACGGCTACATTTAAGTCTACCCGTGTTGTAAACGGACAATCCATTGAAAACGTTGGACAGGGTGTATTGGATTTCAGGATCCTGCACAGGTTCGGACAGCTTAGCGATGGGGCTTATAACCTGTTTGGACTTGACCAGGCTTCTATGAGACTCGGATTGGATTATGGCATCACCAAAAACCTGATGGTGGGTGTTGGTCGCAGTACTTTTGAAAAACAGTATGATGGCTTTGCCAAATTGCGTTTGCTCTCTCAGACTACCGGAAGCAAAAACTTCCCGATATCTGTGAGCTATGCGGGTACGGTGATTTATAAGTCGCTTAAAAATACCACAACAGCATATGTGCCGTATCAAAGCGACCGCTTTTCCTATGCCCATCAACTGCTTGTTGCCAGAAAGTTCGGAGACTACTTCTCCTTGCAGTTGACACCTACAGTCTTTCATTACAACCTGGTTGAGAAATCCACCATTCCCAATGATTTTCTAGCACTCGGTATTTCTTCAAGGGTAAGGCTCAGCAAGCGTGTTAACCTGACCGGAGAATATTTTTACCGGTTCACAAAACTAGAGGGTTACCAGAACGCACTTTCAGTGGGTTTTGATATTGAAACTGGCGGACACGTCTTTCAGTTGCACGTAACCAATTCAACCGGAATGACCGAGCGAACATTCATCAACGAAACTACCGGAGAATGGGGTAAAGGAAATATTCGATTTGGTTTCAATATCTCCCGTGTTTTCACTGTTGTTAAACCCAAAGAATTCAGATAGTATGATAAAAAAGATAATCATCGGAGCTCTTATCGCCGTTATTGCAGTTGCAGGCGGAAGCTATTACTATGCCTTTGTTTACATGAAGAACAAGAAGTTTGACATGGTAAATGCAGAAGCTATGTCCATTTCGTCTGTAGAGCTTGTTAAGGCTTTTCAAACTGATGAAGCGGGTTCTAATGTAGCGTACCTGGATAAGGTTTTGCAGATCAGTGGAACAGTATCTGCAACAGGTACCACGCAGACTGGCGAAAAAACAATCACACTTGGTTCTGAAGATCCATTTTCAGGTGTCATGGCTACTATAGACTCTACAGCTGCAGTGAATGTT
>JBDLTO010000311.1:0-3396 GCA_039805815.1 Bacteroidota bacterium
CAAAGTGACACCAAAGCCCACGAGCATAGACAAGTCCCTATACTTTGTTGTCAGGCTGCTGATGATCATACCCAAGCCAAGCGCATATCCAGCCATCACTACCACAAGGAATGGAACATAAAGGATATTCCAGTTAGGGGCTACTGTGTTGTGACCTATAATTTTGAAATAAAAGAGTATACCCAGAAAAAGACTAAACTGAATGACAAAACGAATCAAACCAGATGTTACAATTGACAGTGGCATTATTAATCGGGGGAAGTAAACTTTTCCAAACATGGATGCATTGGAAACAAAAAGATTGGCAGTCTTATTGAAGCATTCAGAAAAATAATTCCAAATGACGAGTCCGCTCATGTAGAACAGTACCTTGGGCATGCCATCTGTACTTATGCCTGCGATGTTTCCAAACACAAAAGTGAACATAATTGTTGTTAAAATGGGCTGTAACAAAAACCAAAGTGGTCCGAGTATAGTTTGTTTATAAGAAGCAACAAAATCCCTGCGAACAAACATCCATAACAAATCCCGGTATTCCCAAACTTGGTTTAATCTCAAATCAAATAAGGACCTTGTAGATTTTATGACTAATTTTTTCATTTTACCACAATAATTTAATCCACAAATTTAACGTGCCCATCTTTCTTTTAATTTCAATATTGGCCTTTCATATAGATAATAAGAGCCTGTTGTCAATAAAATCAATATGAAAAAACATTGCACATAAAATACCCATCCCTGTGTTACAAGAATCTGACGATATTCAACATACGGAATGACATAACCATTATTCCCAAGTAATTTCAAAAAGGCATTCCATAAAACAGGAATAAAATTATGGAATAGGTAAATACCGTAGCTAATTTTGCCAATTCCAACCATAAGCGGATTACCCAAAAAATATTTTTTTAGTACGCCATCATTACTGATAAGTAGAAATGCAATCATTCCACTTGTCATACTATCAATATAGAATCGAATTCCAATAAATAATGGGAGAATTTTAAATACTGCCAATAAAAAGAACAGAAAAGCAATCAAACCTGAGAATATAAACCATTTCGAAATATTTGAAAAAACAACAGTGCCTTTCAAATGAAAATAAGCAAGCAGCCCTCCTACTGAAAACCCTTGAACACATGCTATTGTCAATACATCAGTAAAAGATTTACCAATCAGCATATTATCCAAAAAAATATAGTTCGCAGCTCCGAAGCATAAAATAAACCACAATATATATTTCATCAGTCTCAAAGGAGTAAACATCAAAATTATTGGCCATATCAAATAAACTTGTTCCTCCACTGCTAATGTCCATAAATGGGATAACTTCCCACCTGGCCATGCCTGCAATTTATATACAAGGATATTCTGCAGATAAAAAAAGTACCATCCAAAATCACTAAATACTGGGTTAGGAAAAAAATCACGTATAAGGATAAGTCCTAAAAGTAGAAGGTAATAAATAGGAAATATCCTTAATGCTCTCCTAACCATAAAATTTCGAATGATTGACCAGCGATTTAAATCTTCTTTAGATTCAACACGGAATCTTTCAATCAAGAGAATTCTTGTTATCAAGAAACCACTAAGGACAAAAAATATTTCAACACCAATAGGCCCAAAGCCTATTTCATTAACCAGTTGAATAGGAAACCAATGGGCAATAATTACTAAAATAACAGCTATTGCCCTCAACCCATCCAACTCTTTTATATATTTCAATTGTTCCAATTGCTTATTCATCTTTATTATCCGCCTTCAATAATTTGCAAGAATCCTTCTGCGGCCCTCTGCCATGTAAAGGACTTTCCTATCATTCTTGATTTAAGACTCATAGTCTTCCATAATCCGTCGTTAGTCAATATTTCTTTAACAAAACGAATAAAGTCCTTATCAGATTGTGCAACATATCCGGTTATGCCATGAAGTACCCTCTCTTTCATTGAGCCCAAATCAGTTACAACAGCTGGCAATCCCAATGCCTGAGCTTCTGCAACGGCCAAACAAAAGGTCTCAGCCTTGTCACCCTTATAAAAAATTGCCCTACCATTCAACATTTCGTTGAATAAATCCTGCTTAGGCAAAACATCCCTAATGATAACTTTGGCATTGGAAAATCCACTTACATACTCCATCTCTTGCTTCATCCGTTCTTTTACAGATTCACCCCACTTGCCATAAGTCTTCCAACTCGAAAAGATATGTAATTCAGCTTCAGGAATAACCGGATTAATGTGCTCAACCCATAAATCAACCAACCAACGGAGTGATCTAATTGGATTTGAAGTAAAAAAAACTTTTGGTGCAGGAATTAACTGAGTGTCTCTCTCTGAAATCATAACCTGGTCTGACAAACCAAGTGGAATTGTATACCTACCACCAGTAGGAATGAAAAAAGGCAAAGTTGATGCATGGTATTCCCCAGAAAAAACTATTATAGGCCTAAACCAAATCAGGTATTTCAATCGGGACCAATAAATTAAATACTTGGCAGCATTGTGAATCCAAAGCACTTTTCTTTTGGCTTTAACATGCTTGAACTGATTGAACAGCCCAACTGAAACATTGACAATCATTAAATCAAATTCCCCATTCGTATTTGCTTCATCAAGATGCAACCACTTATACGATTCAGTATCAAGTAATTCAGTTGTTCTGGTCAAAACACAAACCTGGTGCCCAAGTTTGACAAATGCCCTAGAGAGCTCAATGAAAGCTGTTTGCGTACCTGCAATTGGCTTTTTTTCCAAATCACTTGGCGAAAGATCATTGGCATAAAGCATCAATATTTTAGCCATCATTTTCCTTTAAACTTATTATTGAACCAATTATGAATTACGCTGATAGAATACTTTAATACTGTCGTAATGCCGAAATAATTATACAAATTATAGGTAAAATCCTTTTTAAATGCCACATCCACTTTGGTACCAGAACTAATACCACCCGCTTTGAATTTGGCGACTGTAAAATCGATATAATGAAATGGATCTCTTGCCCACAGTTTTAAATTCAGATCCCAATCAGCCATCATAAAGTAGCGGGTATTGTAAACATCATTCAAACTGCATAATAATTGTGTAGAATAAAAAATGGACTGATGACAAATGTTTCTCTTTAAAAGTTTTTTCAGATCGAATCTTCCATCATACTTCAATGGATTTGATGCCCATTGAACTTTTCCAACTATTTCTACATTTCCATAAACTACCTGTGATTTAGCCGGAACCATTTCTGAAAAATACTTTAATACATCTTTATCATAAAGGGAATCATCTGCACCTAAAAAAAGAACCCACTTACCCTTCGCAAAAGGTAAAACCCTATTCATTGCATCATAAACACCTGAATCTGTGAATTGAAATAATCTTAACCTGTCATCTCCAGATGCAA
>JBDLTO010000312.1:0-3820 GCA_039805815.1 Bacteroidota bacterium
CTTGTAACGCGCATCAAACCAAATACGTTGGTATCAAATTGTTTTGTTATGATTTCATCAGACATGGCTTCAAATGCGCCATCAACACCATACCCTGCATTGTTAACAACAACATCAATCTGTCCGAAATCTTTTTGTGCTTGAGAGAATACCTGTTGAATACTTTCAAGATTCGTAACGTCCAAGGAATACATTTTCACATTGGATAATTTATTGAAATCTTTTTCTTTTTCAGGATTTCTCTGAGTTGCAATAACGTTCCAACCGCTTTTGGAAAACTCAAAAACAGTTGCTTTTCCAATTCCACTTGACGTTCCTGTAATCAATACAGTCTTTTTCATTTAGATCATTATTTGTTTGAACAAAAGTATAGGGATAATCCTTAACCAACAACATTAGAGTATAGTCTATAGTTCATATTTATTTTTCAACATCCTATATTTGCAACATGTTAATCAATGAATTGTCCAAAAAAACAGGAATATCTACGCACACAATCAGGTTTTATGAGAAATCTGGATTGATTGAAGGCAAACAAGATGAAACAGTTAAATCAAATAATTATTTCCATTATGACGATATAACAATTGAGAAACTGGAGTTCATAAATGATGCTAAGTCCGTAGGGTTTACTATTAAAGAAATAGGTCAAATCATAAATGCATGGTATAATAAGAAGTATACCAAGAAGCAAAAACTGGAAATCCTGGAGGAAAAATTGAAGTCATTGGAACAAAAGATGAAAGAGATAAAGGGAATGAAAAAACAGATTCTTCAATTCAAGGAAGACGTTGTAAACGACAAGTGCTAGATTTTCAAAAAATAGAACTTCACTCCAACCAAAACTCAATCAGCAATATTAAGCTGATGATGTTATGTAATCAATTGTTTCTTTTGTCCAGTTTAGAAAAACCATTCTTTATGTCATAAATCTGTTTCCGCATGGCATCCAAATCACCAATCAGGATGTAATATTCATATTCGTAGACTGATGTTTTATAAATGATTTCATTTCTGATGGGTGCGATATAGGAAGTGGATCCATCGGTTGCATCCTTATCCGGTACACCAGCCATCCCCGCCAAAAACATGGTACAAATGGGATTGTATACTGCCATACCATAATGGGCATCATCAACAAAGGCCATCCAATTTTCAGGCACATTTTCATACCTGCCCCAAAATCCTGTTGAAAGGTTTTTGACTTCCAGTTTTTTAACGGGACCATTTGTAAAAGGTTTATCACCTTCATACATGTATAAATTTTTCAAAGCTGAAATAGGATATACTGCCGGCAATTCCTGATTTCGAACAAGGCTATCTCCATAAATCTGATCAGTACGGTGACAAGTTAGTCGATTGCGAATCTTTAAAATATTGCCCTGCAAAAATGTCCATTGCTCCATTTCTGCCTCTGCCGGCCGGTTGTTCATATCCCATTGCATAGGAATACATTTGACATACAAAGTATCTTTTGATTCCTTGTAATCCAGAATGCGCGCCCTGTTGTGAAATGCATCTCCCACTTGTATGGGGTTCCATGTCCAGGGCGACCAGTTGGGAGATTGTCCGTCTGCTTTGCGATCAAGGCTTTTACCGGCATAATAGGACTGTTGTATGTAGCGACCTTCATCGGCAATATTCACCAAACTATGTAAAGAACCTGACTTTGAAATCCATGAAATGGCACCGCCCCGGGTTAAATCAAACTTTACAGTCAATATGCCATTATCCGCTACCAGTTCTTTGGGAGTCTGTAAACCCTCTTGCTTACCTGTTTGCCCTGAGCAAAAGGCAAAGGTTACCAGTGACAGCAAGATCAGCATAATTCTCATCAGCTTATATATATGATTTAAAACTTGCAAAATAACCTTTTCATCAATAAAGATGAAATGCTATGGGATTATCTGTTCTGTGCAAATAAAATTGAAAACTATCAATCATAGCCTAATTACACGCTGTAAGGAAACAAAGGCTTACTTCCTGTTTAATTGTTGTCCATTTTGCCATAGATTTCGGACGTGATATGAAAGAAGACTTTGCAGATAATGAGGAGTAAAGACTAAAGTATTTACTCTTTGGCTGGGCTTTTTTGCTTTCAACCCATTGTATGGAGGCTGCGATATCGCCCAAATCTTTAGTCAGAAAGAGACTATATGGACTTAAATCAAGCTTGTATAATCCGACAAACTCATCTTTGATTTCAAATATTATTTCTTTTTGAAATAGTAATTCTGTGGGAATTCCATCCATGACTTTATAAAAATTCAATCTGAATTTTAAGCAGGAAAATTCATTCGAACTTATATACATTTGAAACTCATCGAGAAAACAATCCTTTTTCACAGAGATTAGTATACCTGCTTCCTTGCCTAATCTATCATCTACTTCTTTTTCATAATAGGTATAAAAATTGTAATGCATGAGACCAAGCCCCCTGCCATCTCGTCCCAAGATTTTCTTATCTGTTTTTTTGGGCTTAACAACTACTTCTTGCAACAGATTGGAAGCAGGAGATAACTGTAAATCACCAATTGGGTTAACCAATTGAGAAATAGAATACTTTACAGTCTGATATCCAATGTGCGAAAAAATAATTGAATCATTGGCAAAGCTATTAGCCGAAAATACAAATTCGAATTGCCCTTTTTCATCAGAAACAGTACCTATATTTTTTTGATAAACACCGATGTTGACATATGATATTGGCTGCTTTGTTTCTGTATCAATAATTCGTCCTTTCACAATTTTATCTTGCGCTTCCAATGAATTGGATATACCAAGCAGGCATAAAAATACAATCTGGAATCTTTGTATTGCTTTCAAATAAAACATAGCCTATGTAACGATAATCATACTCGAAATGTTACACAAACAGCATAATACCAACAGACATTATTTTGTTAAGCTTTTTGAATCATTTTCTTTACATTACTAACTGAACTTGCTTGACCACTCAAAACAACCCATGTAATGGAAATGAATAGCGTTCGACTTGGCGTTTATTTTCTTCTTGCAGCCATCCTCAATTTTAGCTGTAAACCCAATACCCACGATTCCAAATTGGCCACACCCGGCTCCTTTATTCTTCAGGAATCAGATTTACCAGACTACGAAAAAGATATTGACCACCGGGGATTATTGACCGAATTAGGTGACCGACAAGATGAATCCTTCCGCACCGGTGAGCACATTTACAACAATGTCTGTTTTAATTGCCATGGCAATCCGGAGCAACCAGGATCTATTCCCACTGCCTTTAAATTTTGGGAAGATACCTTCAGTGTTGGGAAAGACCCTTATTCAATCTACCAAATCCTTACTAGAGGCTATCGCTCTATGCCTCCACAAGTGCATCTCACCCCTGTGGAGAAATATGACATCATACATTATTTGAGAGAAACCTTCATCAAGGAAAAGAATCCCGGACAGTTTTTTGATATCGATTCGTCCTACTTGGCAGGTTTGCCTTCCGGAAGCAACAAAGGACCTAGTCCGAAAGCATTTAAACCCTGGGCAGAAATGGATTATGGAAACTTTCTGATCAACACATATGAGATTGTTGGGAAAGACGCCCCTGAACGTGAGCGATCATCCGGTCGCGCTCCCCTTCCAGACGAAAATCTGGTTGATGCCAACTTTGCTTACAAAGGAATTGCTGTTCGATTGGATCAGGGTGCAGGCGGAGTGGCGGCGGGGAAGGCCTGGATCATGTTTGACCATGACCTGATGCGTGTTGCAGGAGCTTGGACAGGAGAGGGTTTTATAGATTGGGAAGCCATTCTTTTTAATGGGAAACACAATATTTCGCCCAGAACGG
>JBDLTO010000313.1:0-16625 GCA_039805815.1 Bacteroidota bacterium
CGCCAATCGGAAGTCGACTTATTTTGTACGCTGGCATTGCACCCAGGCTTTGTTGTCGCAATTCAGTTTGTTTTGCCTCAACAGTGTGGGTTTCTGGTGGACGGTGACCATCATTTTGAACAGGGGTGAGGGCATTGACAATCCTTATGTGGCCTACATTTTGCTTGTTGTATTATTCAATTTGTTGGAGTTCATCATGACCATCAGGGCTGCCATCCGCACCCGCAGGGGCGTGCATGTGAGTTGGTGGTTTTACGGACCCATAACCGATATCATTTGCAAACCATAGTATGAGAAAGATTCTGTTTCAGGGCTTGGTCCTTTTGTTGTTTTTGGCAGGCGGCATTTACCTCCTCACCCGTGTGGATTGGATCCGGTTGTTGCGGATCGACAAGGCAACGGCGCAAGTGGAGCAAAAGCTCGGTGATTTGATTTGGAGTCAGCAAGGTCTTGAGGAGATGCCCAAAGATACAACCCATAAACGTGTGGATGCCATTATTCGCCGCCTCTGTGCTGCCAATGAGATTGATTTGAAACGCGTCAAATTGCACATTGTGGAGAACGGGGAAGTCAATGCTTTTGCGCTTCCAGATTACCACATGGTGGTGTACAGCGGGTTGCTCAAGAATGTAAAGAATGATGGCGAACTGGCGGGTGTGTTGGGCCATGAGTTGGCGCATATGGAATTGTCTCATGTGATGAAAAAGCTCGGCAAGGAGATAGGCCTAAGTGTGTTGGTTTCCATTACTACCGGCGAGCTTGGTGGTGATGCCATCAAAGAGGTGATTGGGATGTTGTCGTCTTCCGCTTACGACCGCAAGCTTGAGAAAGATGCCGATGTGCAAGCTGTGAAGTATTTGAAAAATGCGGGTATAGATCGGAATGATTTTGCCAATTTCTTAGACCGATTAGGTAAGGAGGAGGCAGGGGTTCCAAAGGAGCTCAGCTGGCTCAGCACCCATCCTGATTCCCGGGAGCGGGCGAGGTATATAAGAGGGGAGTGATGAGGGAAGAGGGATGAGGGAAAAGGGACGAGGGAAGAGGGATGAGGGAAAAGGGACGAGGGAGGAGTGACAAGTGACGTGTGACAAGGGATGAGCATTGCAATAATCAAAGGGCATCTAGCAAGACATTTCCATCGATGCCCAGTTTGTTGTGAATAGCTTTCAGGAACTGAATATCGGGTTCCTGTTTTCCTGTAATGATTTTGGAAACTTTTGATTCGGAAGTGTTGATCAATTCAGCAAAAGAAGCCTGATTCAATTTCAGTTCTTCCAGCCTTTTTTGGATCAGCATATTCAGGGAAAGAGTGAATGATCCGGGCAACAGATGTTTTTTTTCATAGTCATTGGCTAATGTTGACAATTGGTGAAGTTGGTCATCATCTTCCTGGCTGAGCATATGAAACCCACCCAATTCGGTTGCCTTTTGGATGAATTTTTCAATCATTTTCATGATCCCCTCATATTGCTGTTGCGTTCTGATTTTATCGATCATATCAAATTGTTGAGCAGTTGATTTTGTCATACGCTTTATGCGTACCGATAAACCGAATGTAAATGGTTCTTTTGTTGAAATGAATCATGGTTACGAGCCTGAATTCATTTCCTTTGATGTTGAAAACAAAACGGTCATTTCCCACGCTATCTACATATGTGAAATCTGCAATCATTTCATGGGCAGATTTCCAATCTGCATTTTCTGCGATCAAATACCATCTGACCAATGCTTCCGCTGCAGTAGGATGCATTTTGCAGAATATGGAGATTCTGTTCCAGGAAATGATAATCATCAAAATTAAGTAAATTCTAATTTAGAAATAAATTTCATTTATAGAAAATGAAGTAGAATCCAGCATTTTCATTTTACAAAGATGGCATTGGCTTTAAGTCGAGCAAGGTGAAAAACAACCTTTCAGGGTGGTTTTTATACATGAAAATGATGGGTATTTGCAGATGTATATATGGTCATTGATGATACAAGCGTTGAAATCAGTAACGCAGCATCATTTCACCCTTTTCATCTGATAGTGCATTACGGAGTAAAGGGTCTTTTAGTATGGAGGTATAATCCATCCATTTCCCATCGACTTTTAATTTTCGATAAATCATTCTTGCGCCGTGGCTGTAGTCGGCATACCAGTTAACATGTCCTGTGTATAGAGGTTGAATCGCTTTGCCATCTGTTTTGTACCAACCGTAAATCGCCACACGGTTTTGTTTGTCTTTCAATGCGTTCAAGCTACAGAGTACGATATCTTTTTTGATACCGCTGATCATTCCTTTCCTACCTTTTCGCTGTCCCTCGATGATCATGTGATGTTGCCACATGGTCACGGTGCTATCGCGGTAAGCATACATAGGAACAGGTTCCAGTTTCACTTTGCTTTGTTGGTGGATGATATCGACCAACTTTCGTGTTGGAAGAAAACAGTTAATGGAGTCTGCCATGATTTGAGCAGCGATGGGTGTGAGAGGAACACGTGCCCAATCTGTTGGAGATCCAATCATGGCATAATCGTTGGCAGCGAAGAAATTAAGATGATGTGAAGCACCCAGGCTGTCTGTGTATATGTAGTGAATTTTTTTAAAGTGGTAGTAAGATGTTGGAACGGATCCATTTCTGAAGAGTTCCAGAAAGAGTGAATCGCGTTGTTTCCAGTTGAATGCAGCTGCGGTTTTATAAAAAGAGGTACCTGTGGCTGGGTTGGTATGCTGCGGGGGGTGTTGAATATGTTTTGAGGAAAAGCATGCGCTGAGGCAAATCGTTATTAGAGGGGCAATCAGGCGCAGCATTGATTTCATGTATTGGAAGATAGGTGAAAACCTGACAGCGGGTTCATTTTTATTGGATTTTTAATATTGAGGTAATGATGACTCGTTCTACAACAAGTTTAGAGTTGAAATAATTAATCCTGGCATGGGTTTACAATTTCATTCAACTCCCCTCCTGCCCGAAGCAACGCGCAGGGATAGGAGGGGCTCCGAATCCCGCAGAGCGGGATGAGTGAGGGGTGGTTAAAAAAACTCATGCTTTTTTGTTTCTTACAATCCCTGTCTGTGAGTTTTAAACCACCCGTCCTGCCTACCGGCAGGCAGGATTCCGATTCGCTTCGCTGTCTCCCGATAGCTCGGGACACCCCTCCTGCCTTCGGCAGGCAAGCATATCCCTTCGGGCAGGTTTACCAACCGAAGGTTGGAGGGGAATTGGAAAAGGGTTGGATAAAATATCTTGTGTAAGAGAGTTCTGATTAGTCTACCCTGCCGGAGTGCCTCAGTAACTTTTCTTCATTACACTAAAGTGGTTCTGGTGGGTTTCTGGATCAAAGAGAAAACATCCTTTTGCCTGTTCTGTTGTTAAGGTATATGATTAAGATAATTATTGAGGGAAAGACAGCTTAATCTTACTTGATTTTCAATGCTAGAGTTGATGTAAATAGTTTGCTATTCATGCAACTATTTCATGTTACACTTGATCAATTTAGCTTGTTTATTAGCCGCCTTTTTTTTCTCTGCCGCCGCCATTTTTTCCTTGTAGGCTTTGATGAAGGCCGAAGTTTCCCTATCCATTTCTGGAGTATTTTCTATCTGTAATACATGGCATTCAATATCTTCAAAATCATTTTTTTCCTTGTTCTTCTTAATGAATGCAGAAACTCCTTCAAAATCTTTCTTTGTAAAAGGTTTTGACTTCATTCGATCAATATTCAGCAGTTCCGGATGTATTTCATTTTTTTTCATGTGCAAAGTATTTGCAAACGAGTAAATAGGCGTTTTTTTCAGGGATTACCATCTTGTTATTCGAAAATAACATTGCACCTAAAGTTACTGAATAATGATCAATCATTCATGTTCCAAAGATGCTAGCAAGCCATAGTATCTCAAATGTGAAAACACCGGAGAGAAACGTGATTTTCCACTTTGATACAAACCGAGTTTTCTTTGATCAAAAAACTTGTTGTAAATTTGTATCCAAATGAATACAGTTTGAAACGATTGCAAACCTCAAAATTTGATATCGCAGATTATTTAGATAGCAACGAAATGATTGCTGAATACCTAAATTCAGTTTTAGAGGAGGGGAATGATACAGAAATTGTAACTGCAATTGGACATATTGCAAAAGCTATCGGTATGACTAAAATAGCCGAAGAAACTGGAATGAGCAGACCAAGTTTATACAAAGCATTATCTGATGGCGCTAAACCACAATTTTCTACTATCATGAAAGTTTTAAAAGCAATTGGTGGACAAATCAGAATAAATCCTATATCTGTATAAACAAAAATTACATCTGTCGAAATCTGTTTTTAAAGGGTTGGATAAAATATCTTGTGTAAGAGAGATCTAATTAGTTCGCCCTGCCGGAGTGCCTCAGTAAGTTTTCTTCATTACATTAAAGTGTTCCTGGTGGGTTTCTGGATCAAAGGGAAAACATCCTCTTGCCTGTGTTTTTTCCATGCGAGAGGATGTTTTCAGATCGGGTATTTGCTTGCTTGTTGCACGGCAGGAATTAATCAGGGCAGGATTGCCGAGGCTTTCAGTTCACCATTGACCAGTTGGAATGTTGTTTTCAGGTTCAAGGGGAATGCAGGGTTTTGTCCATCCAGTTCAGCCGGGAAACGAGATTTCATCACGGTGTGCAAGGCCAGGGCGAAGCGCATTTGCCTGCCTACGGCGAATATGCCGGTGGCAGTCAGTTTGTTGTGTTCTTTTACCAGGGCTTCGTTGGAAAAGCCTTCGAATTTGTTGAGGAATTGATTGAATTCAATCTCGTTGCGGTGGATGGGGGCTTCATTTTGTTGAGACATATCTGTTGTTTTTGGTGACGCAAGAATTGCCGTGCAGACCCATTTGGTTAGCAGGGTGCAGGACAAGTTGCATCCGGGAAAATGAACAGACATGGAAAGGGGGTTCCAATTTTTGTTGGCGCTGCATGCCCGCATCATTTTGCCACCGTGGCTTTGGTTGCCCGGTTGGCACCCTTATGGGTTCTGGATGCAGTGCAAAGGTAAAGCTGAAATGCGGATGCTGCAAGGTTTCTGTAAAATCTTTTTTTTGTTGGCAGACCACGCTTTGGACTTTCATACCCATAAATATCCAAATTCAACCTTTCTCAATCCCCCTCACCACTTCCAGCAACTGTTGCTCAGTAGGCAGGTAAAGCTGGTACTTGCTGGCAACAATTGTTTGGTTGTTTTCCGGTAAAGTGATTTTGACCAGTGAATCGTTTTTGTCAGCGCAAAGGAGTATACCGATGGTTGGGTTCTCGTGATCTTTCTTTTCATATCGGTCATGGTAATTGACGTACATCTGGAGCTGTCCGATATCCTGATGTGTGATCTTGCTGGTTTTGATCTCTATGATGACAAAGCACTGCAGTAATCTGTTATAAAGAACAAGATCAATAAAGAAATCATCTCCGTCCAGGTGGATTCTTTTTTGTCGCGACATAAATGCAAACCCATTCCCCAGTTCCAGCAGGAATTCCTGCAAGTGAGAGATGATCCTGGATTCAAGGTCCTTTTCATAGTAAGTAGATTCCGGTTTGAGTCCGAGAAATTCCAGCACCATGGGGTCTTTGATGATCTCTTTTGCGTCGATGGGATGCTTTTCGGCGCGGGCAACAGAGAGAACAGACTCAGGGTCATTACTCAGTAAAAGCCTTTCATAGAGACCTGCATTCACTTGCCGTTCCAATTGGCGATAGCTCCATGTGTTTTTTATACACTCATCTTGATAAAAGCCTCGTTTTAATTGATTTTCAATGCTTAATAAAATTTTGAAGTGAGACCACCCCAATTGTGCCCGCATTGCGGGCACAATTGGGTAAGTCCTATAAAACTGGCTATATAAGTGTAATCTCCTTTTTGAAAATCCTGAACCATACTCAGACATTAGCGATTCAGATAAATTCTTAATTAGAAATTTACCATACTCAGCTCTTCCCATTCCCTGCTGTTCCTCTTCAACGATCTTTCTTCCCAGCTCCCAGTACATTTTGACGCGAATGTGATCAACAGCACTTATCGCTTTTACCCTGGAATCTTCAATGATGCCTTTGACTTCTTCCACAAACCCTTTCCGCAGATCCATAAGTTTTAGCACAAATCAGCATCTGTTTCCAAATGGTACAAAGGTGTTTTCACCGGATGATGAAGTTTTTTATCAACCCTGTAATGACCTCCAATAGGCTAAGGTCTTCCCGTTTACTTTTGAAAAAAGAAACAATCATGGATATCAGGGAATTGATCAGGAAGGCATTCAACGAAGACCTGCCCATCAGCGGCGGCATGGGAAACAGCATTGAGGAAGCCGTTATACTGGAGTCTGCCGGTCCGATGAATGATTATTTGACACTGGAGTATCAGGTCATGGACCTGATTGCTAAGGGCCGGGATGTGAGCTGGGAATTAAATAGACAGTCGCTGGTTGTAAAGGATGATAGGAAATACGATAAGCTGGAGGTAGCCGTCAAGGGCATCAATGGAAACCCTATACCATTAAGGCTGGAGTATCATTATTATGATATTACGAAATGCGTTAATATGTTATCAGATGATAATCACAAGAATGATGAAAAGATGGTAAAAATGAAGTTGTATTTAGACCAAATACTATTGCAGATGATTGGATGATAACTATATAAAATACATTCATATTGTTGTAGCAGAATTGGAAATATTTGAAGAAGGAACGAAAAATCATTAATTTCAGTAGTAACCCAAACACAATGCCCAAAGACCTGACCGTGGAATTGTAGGAGTTGAAGCATGATGTTGGAATGCTGCAAACGGGAACGTTAATCTCGTGAATAACGTATTTCATTCGCAGAGGCTGAACCCGGACGATGCCAGAGATCCTCACCCTGTTGAGTATTGTGGTGTTCAATGGCATGAAAGACAACAAGAACGAGGGTTTTAAAAATACACTTCTTTTGGATGGTGAAAAGAGAGCTAAACTGGGAAAGCAATTCTAGAATTGCATCATAAAGTTAGAATAGAAAGGGGTTGCGAATGAATTAAGTACAGGGTGGAGAATGATGGTGATCATAAGGAGACGTGAATTAAGAAGGGAAGATCAGAAAGTTGTAAAGGTATGGACGCGTATTTGAACAATTTTACTAAGTGATATAATATTTTTTGTGGAACACCTTGTGTGAACTAAAAGTTGGCATTTTGTATTTTAGAAAAACTTGTTAGACAAAAGACGAAATATGCGTTTTGATTTTTTTGTAATTCAATTGAAAGGAATCTGATTTTTTGAGTTAGTATGTAAAAAACAAAATTATGTTGGCTAGAAGAGAGAGGTGCTTATCATATAATTATCAGTTTTGATTCATGATAGACCGATTCTAAACCAATAAACAAAATGAATTTAATCGACTGAGATAAGAAATGTTATAAGTATGAAACCATTTTTAGTTTTTATTTACGGGATGATTACAGGAGCTTTACTCTTGTATGCAATCGGGTTTAGGACAGAAAATTCTGTAAGAGAAAAGATAGGACGGGAACTGATAGAAACACTATCGAATAACCTTTCAAACCAAGAGGGGGAAGTTCAATATATTGAAGTAATGGGTAAAAAAGGAAATGTGACTTTACACATAGGTATGACAAAAGATTCTGTACGGATACTTGTAGGCAAACCTGATAATGTTTCATTGCGTTCCTATGGAAATGTACTTGAAGATTGGGGTTATAAGATTAAAAATAATTATGTTTCTGACTTAGAAATAAATTTTGAAGACGGAAAATTAAAGAGTCTACGCCAAGATTAATTTCATAATTAAGAACCTAAATTATGGAGGACCTGCTCCTAATATTTTTAGTTGTTGTAATTTTTGTAATAAAACGCTTTTTTTTTGAGCATAGACGAAAAGAAAGGCGTGACTATTATCGCAATGACTATCTAAAATCGGAAGCTTGGAAAAGGAAGCGTTATGTTGTGATGAAGAGAGATAATTGGTGTTGCGTATTTTGTGGTCGTCGGGCGACACAGGTTCATCATAAGAAATACGCAAAATGCAATATTGGGAAAGAACCAATTGAATGGCTTGTTTCAGTATGTAAATCATGCCATGACAAACAACATCATTTTACAATTTTATAAAGTAAATGTTTTCAAAAATTATTCCAATTTAGATTACTAGAACTTCCATAATTAAACACCCCCAATGATCTCCGGTATCTACGAAGAAATTGTAACGAAGCTCGTCAAAAGTAAGATCGAGCAATTGGATCCGGATAATTTTTACATCAAGGAGGTTCCTATTGATAAGGCAGAGGCATCTGAATTGCTAACCCTTCGACTTTCTCAAACCATCAAGTATGCACTCAACACGCTGAAAGGAGAAAATATACTTGAGCAACAAATTGATATAGCTAACAAGATTATATTTTTTTTGAGGGATGAGATAAACAGAAATGATTTAGATTTTAACCAAGATATAATTGTAACTGAAGGAAAAATCTTAAAAGCAGTGTTTGAAAAAGTTGATGCACATTTTAGCGATCTAGATCTTCACCTAAAAGAAATTACTCCGTATACAAGATTGTCACATAGCGAATTATTTACAGGAGGAAATAGTGATACAACTTTAGAAAGTGAGCTCCGAAAAGAAATTCTCTCTTCAAACAGGATTGATTTGTTGGTTTCATTCATCAAATGGAAAGGAATCATTATCCTAGAAAATGCTTTAAGAAAATTTACTGAAGGCGGTGGTAAGTTGAGGGTTATCACAACAACGTATATGGGTGCAACAGATTATAAGGCTATCGAGCTGCTTTCCTCTATGCCCAATACAGAAGTACGCATTTCATACAATACTGGTAACGAAAGGCTTCATGCAAAAGCGTATCTCTTTTTCAGGAATACTGGATTTCATACTGGGTATATCGGTTCATCAAATTTTTCCAGGTCAGCTTTGACAGATGGGTTAGAATGGAACCTAAAAGTGACCACCAAAGAAGTTTCCCATATCATTGATAAATTCCAAAAAACTTTCGAGAGCTATTGGCAGAGCAATGATTTTGAAACTTTTGATAAAGCATTGCACGGAGAAAAACTGAAAACATCTTTGAGCCAAGGTAAAATTTCCAAGGGATATGACCTCAATACCAGTTACTTTGATATTAAACCATTCCCTTACCAGAGTGAAATCTTGGAAAAGCTTTTGGTAGAAAGAAGGATTCACAAGCGGTACAAAAATTTGGTTGTTGCGGCTACTGGTACAGGTAAAACAGTCATTTCTGCATTTGACTATAAAGCATATGCAAAAGATAAGACCACTGCTCGACTGTTGTTTGTGGCACATCGAAAAGAAATCCTTCAACAAGCCCGGGCTACTTTTCAAGGGATCTTGAAAAACAATAATTTTGGAGAATTATGGGTGGATGGCGAAGAACCTACGCGATATGAGCATGTTTTTGCCTCTGTCCAAACACTTAACAACCGCATTGGGTCACTTTCTTTGACTGCTGCTTACTATGATTTTATCATCATCGATGAAGTTCACCACATCACAGCTAACAGTTATCGCCCTATCATTCGACATTTTGAACCTAAAATTTTACTTGGTCTCACTGCCACTCCAGAAAGGATGGACGGTGGAGACATATTGGAGGATTTTGGAGGAAGAATAGCCGCTGAAATAAGGCTACCTGAAGCATTGAATAGGAAGCTACTTAGTCCATTTCAATATTTTGGCATAACTGATAATGTTGATCTTAGAAATATTCGCTGGGAGAAGGGGAGGTATGTTGCAAGCGAACTTACTTCCGTTTACACAGCTAACGATGGTCGGGTTAAAGATGTCTTGCAAGGCCTGGATAAATATGTCAAGGACATGCAAGAAGTAAGGGCATTGTGCTTCTGTGTGTCAATTGAACATGCCCAATTCATGGCAGAGAAATTCATCCTTGCTGGATTAAAGGCAGAATACCTGGCAAGCACAAATTCAAATGAACGAGAGGATAAAAGAAGGCGCTTCAAACAAAAAGAGATCAACTATCTTTTTGTGGTTGACATTTTCAATGAGGGAGTCGATATTCCAGAAATTGATACCGTATTGTTTTTAAGACCTACAGAAAGCCTTACCATTTTCTTGCAACAGTTGGGAAGAGGGCTTCGCCTTGCAGAAGGAAAAGAAAACCTTACGGTATTGGACTTCGTGGGGAATGCCAGACCCGAGTATGATTTCGAGCACAAGTTTAGGGCACTGATAGGAAAAACAGCGACACCGGTTTTAAAAGAGGTTGAGGATGATTTCCCACACCTCCCATTGGGTTGCTCAATCATTCTTGAAAAAAAGGCAAAGGAATTCATCTTAGAGAATATCAAATCTGCCACCAGTCTGAACAGAAACCAGCTGATTCAGAAAATCCGGAATTTTGAATTTCAATCGGTTTTGCCATTAACCCTTTGTAATTATTTACATCATTATAATATTTCTATCCAGGCCATCTATAAAAGAGGTTCATGGAAAAGACTTTGCTATGAGGCAGGAAAATTGAATTTGCTTGATGGGATCAACGAAAAAGAAATCGCCAGAGCAATCGCCAATAAATGGTTGTCGACATCATGCAATAATTATTTTGCGTTTATCTTAAAATTGGCGAAGAACAACTTCGAGTATCCTAGTAATACCATTAGTAAAGAAGAAGAGATCATGTTATTGATGTTGCATTATGATGTTTGGCAGAACCCTGGTGGATATAATTCATTAGAAGAAAGCATCAAGGCAATTGGAAAAAATCCTCAATTGGTTCAAGAAATTATTGAGGTGATGGAATATTTACTGGATCAAATTGATTTCCTTGAAAAGGAGATAGACTTGCCATATCAACAACCACTCAAGCTTCACGGAAGATATACTCGGGAGCAGATATTGGTTGCATTTGGTTTCAGCAGTTTTGATAAGAAAGCATCCAATCGAGAGGGTGTAGCCAATAACAAGGAGCTCAATACCGAATTACTATTCATTGATCTCATAAAGTCAGAAGAGGACTTTTCTCCAACCACCATGTACAATGACTATGCAGTAAGTGAAACTTTGTTTCATTGGCAGAGTCAAAATGCAACCAGTCCAGAAAGTCCTAAGGGATTATCATATATCCACCATCAATCTTCTGGAAAAAAAATTTTGCTTTTCATCAGAGAAAAATCAACTGATCAGTATGGAAATACTATGGGTTATGTTTTTGCAGGTGATGCCATATTTCAGGACTACTATGGTTCAAAGCCCATGAGTATAAATTGGCAATTACGTGAACCTCTTCCCAATTATTTATGGAAAGCATCTGCAAAGTTGGCGGTAGGGTAGTTAATATTCTCTTTTTCCCGGAATTACTCCCCTGACCCCACCGCGTGCATTTTCTACATCGCCCTTTCTTCGCGGAATCAGATGAATGTGGGTATGAAATATAGTTTGTCCAGCTGCTTCTCCAGCATTCATCCCGATATTAAATCCTTCAATTGATTTATCTTTGGCCATCATCATTTCTTTTCCGTGATTTAAGAGCTGATTGACAGCATTGAATTCAGGCTGAAAAAGTGAAAAATAATTTTCAGAGTGTCGCTTAGGAATAATCAACATGTGACCATTTGTTACTGGATATTGATCAAACATTAACAATGCTAAATTATTTTCTTCAATAATACGTTTCTTATTGACATCACAGAAAATACATGAAGATATTCTCTCATCATATTTTTTCCGAATATCTCGCATGTCTGTATCATCATTGTTGTTTTTGGATGAATTACAGCTATAACATAACGCCTGATAATTGTTAATACTATCTTCTCCGCCCAAGCTTTTCGGAACAATGTGATCTACTTCCAGAGCGCGTTCTTCATGCGAACATCCACAAAGCTCACACCTAGATTTTGCCCTTTTTAATACTTCATATCGAATAGAACCAGAAATAGGTATACGTCCTTTTCTTCTGTGTTGCCAAATTGCCTCTCCTCGTTTTACAATATATTCATCTAATTTTGCTTTGCATATTTCTATCAATTCATTTTTTTGATCCGTAGAAAAAGTTTCAAACTTTTTTAAAATATAAGACTTGCCATCTTTTTCAACGATTTCATGGTTTCTCAAAACTTTACCAACCATATTGTTTGTAACATTCTCATAATATTCAATTTGGGATGGATCGTGCTGTGATATATCCTTTGCAATTTCTGTTACTGAACTTCTTCCCCCGTTTCTTAAAAGTTGTTGGATCATGACAGGTTGGTATACATGTGACATTCTCATCTTATTCAATAAGAAATGTTTTAGTTGATTGAAGTCCATAAATCCAAGTCTTTAATTATTGGTAAGATTCGTACATGATCGATTCCGATAATATCATCTGATAAAAACAACCTATCATATAGATATCAAAAGATAAAAAATAAATCGAATATTTTCATATATACTCTCTATTGTTATCAAATCAAGAGTCCAAAATTCGGCTTCCGCATTCCATCCCACATCAAACGGATCGCTGCCCGCACTTCGGTGAAACGCATCATCCGGCACAACCTGGGCTTGAAGGCCCCGAGAGGAATGGGTTGGATCACCAATCCCAAGCGGGTCATGTACAACATTAATATCTATATTTTTCAGTGCCTGCTCGGATAATGACAGAGGCAATAAGTCGGAATATGTTAAACCTTCCATCGACTACAAGGGGAAGTTTAGAAAGGGCCATGTACGCCGGGCAGTCAACACCAATAAGAATGCAGTCAAAAGCCAGAACCGTTATCGCTATTATTTTCAAACGCGGGGGAAGTACAGGAGGAAGAGTAAAATGGATTAGGAGTGCTTTCTGAGGCGAAACATTAGTTTTCAGATTGCTCACGCACTGCGTGCGCAATTCGCATATATTTTTTTATAATATGTATAAGTGCTAATAACCAAGTGATACACAAATTTCTCGTGTTTATCGTTCAATTACGGCCGCACTGCGGCCGCAATTGAATTGGACACAATACAGACTTATTTTACGTATTGATAATCAATCCAAAAGGGAATTCTATGAAGGAGAGTCTTTCAAAAATAATTGGAGTCAGAAATGTATATGCTTAAACTTTCAGTTGCGTTTTATTTAGATATTTCATCTGAGATCTCAGCAACAACCTCTTCAAAAATTTGAAACTTTTCAGCAATTTCGAACTTGGTCAATTGTTCCTTTTTCAACTCATTAATAATTTCCAATGTTAGTTTGATTCCTATAGATTTTCATTCGGTAAGACTCAATGCTTTACCTTCAAATAATTATTCAATCTCAAATTTCATATCAATCACTAGATCTGCATCATATACATTATCAGGTAATAAACATTTCAATGTGTGAAATGTTTGATTAGACAAGGCAGAATTGTTTGTGGCTGTCAGCAAAAGATCAAAGCAATTAAGATTGTTAGTGCCTGGCACTAAATTACAATATGACGTGAACATGGCGTTATTATTTGATAAGATCAATTCGACAGAAGGTATAACCTTCATATCTTCAACTTTTTTGATGATGGCAGAAATTAAATTTAGTTTTTTAAAACCAGCATCTTGGTTGATTTGTATTTCCCTCATGCCATTTTCGAATTTTACTTTTTTTCTCATGCCAAATAGTTAAAAATTAATCTTAAAGTAGGGTTGAATTTGAAATCACATCTGAGATCTTAGCAACAACCTCTTCAGTAACTTGAAATTTTTCAGCAATAAAAAATTTCATCCACGCTTGCAATGGATTTTTCAAATCAAATGTACCGTTTTTCATAAATTTAGACAACTCGATGAAGTGAAAATGTATTCCTTTCATTTGACTATTCGGATCACCGACCTTTGCCAGGTTATAGGTTTGAACATACTGCGGCAGCTCAATGTCGATTGAATTGTTTAATATACATAGACAATGAAATGGCTGTAAATCTTCAAATGCAGATCCTGAGTATCAATGAGAAAAACATCGATATATAAAGAGTGCAGTAAGTCGGTATATGTAAAACCTTCCATCGACTACAGGGGGAAGTTTCGATAGGGCTTTCTTTTGTTTATCATTCAATTGTGCCCGCACTGAGGGCACAATTCATATATAGAAATGTGTAATACATTATTTCTTCAGTGTCAATTCTGGTAATTGTGCCTTTTCTCTGTTTATTTCTCTTTTTGACTGAGAAAAATCCCAAGAAAATACGTTTTTTAACCTTTTAAACACGCTTATTGGTAACCATCTTTGTCCCAGACTTTCAACCAAACACAATTTTAAACTACCTTTAATGCTTTAACTGGTAGCATTCTTTTAAACTATTCATCATGACACAAATAGCAATAAAGCAGCAAATTGCTGATATTCAAAAAGCTACTGAAAATGCTACAAAATCTCAAGCTGCTGCTTTAAAATTTTTAAAGGAAGCTGGTATTCTCCAAAATTTGTCAATACCGAAATCTGTAGCTTCATCTGCCAGCGTTGTTCGTAAAAAGAAATAGTATGCCTTACAGCAAACCTTTTCAGGTAGAATGTTTCTATAGTTGTGATAAGGAACTTGGATTAGATGTATTAAGTGGTAAGAAAGAATTAGATCCAAGTGAAAACGGATGGGATTGGCTAGGCCATGGAATTTACTTTTGGGAGCAAAATCCCAAAAGAGCATGGCAGTATGCTTTAGAAAATTCCAATGGGAGGCAGTTTAATAAAAAAAAGATAGAAACACCATTTGTTTTAGGTGCCATAGTTGAATTAGGTGAATGTCTTAATTTGGTAGACCAAGAAGCAATTGAAATTTTAGTTGAAGCATATCATGGTCTGGAAAAAACTATAAAAGAAGTCGGGGCTAAAATGCCTAAAAATATTGGAGATAATAGAAAGCTTGACTGTTCGGTTATACAGTTTATACATCAAACAAGATCATCTATTACAAAGTTAAAGCCATTTGATACAATTAGGTCTTCATTTTCAGAGGGTGAAGAAGCGTATCCAGGTTCAAATTTTACTCAGCGACAACATATTCAGATTTGTGTCCAAAATCCAGAAATGATCAAAGGCTATTTTTTGCCAAGACCATTAAAAGAATACAATTCAAATTTGTAAATGCATCTGAAAATAAATAACATGCCTCCAATAGGTTGAGGTTTGTATATGTATTATTGATATAGTAGCATGGAAGAACCTACTTTATCAGTAATCTTGTATTTAAATCAATGTAAAATGAGCTCATTCATACTCAATTCTCAAAGAACTGTACAGACATTTTCTTGTTCCAGCGGTAACAGTGAATTTTTACTAGTTGAAGTTATTGTTCATCAGCAATCACTTGATATCAGCGAACTTGAACAATTCCTGTCTGGGTTCTATCTTGAATTTGAAGAAGTTTGTGATGTGGATGAAAATATGATTCGGACAAGATCGAGGCCTTTTGAGCTGTCAAAGGAAATTGATTCTTCAAATAATTCAGTTCATTTCAACAAGACCATTTCAAACGAGCGCATTGATGCTGATGGCATTGAAGCATTTTACAATAAACTGAATGTCAAATTGATTAGCCGGTATGCTTCCTCCCATGATCTTGCGGTTGAAATTGTATACAGTGGACATTTATTAGAGGAAATTCATGTATGATTTTCGGTTAGCTGATAAATAGAAGTAAAGAAAACTTCTCTCTAAATATTGTTATATTTATAGACAACATTCTATCGCTAAAACCATGCCAACCACCTCCCTTCTACACCATCTCCGCGAATCGGGCTATGACCTGATTGATGGTCCGATCCGAAACCACAAACTCCTGCAACTCTGGCTGAAAGCGGGTGCCAATGCCCCTGAACTCTATTACGAACATATCCACCATGCTTTCCGTTCGGATGCCCGCTTGCGGACCACCAAGGATGCGGGACTGGATGTCAAGTCCACGCACAAAAACGATTATGCCTTTCAAATCGGTATCACGGTGTTGCAGGAATGGATGCAGGCTACCGGACTACCCACCATTGATTTCTCACAAGCCATCGGTAGCGGTACGAGTGTGAGCATCTCCTTCGAACAAACTATGGCGGAAATGGTACCGGTAGGCGACCTCACGGCTTTCTTCAGCAGCGCCGATTTCTTACATCCGAATCCGGTCCTCCTGCGCCATGCCAACCGCAACAATATCCTGGTGATCACCGGTATCGTTACCGCCGCCCACCTAGTGGCAGAAATCAACTCTACCGAAAAGATCACCACCAAAGCCATCAATGCCCTCAAAAAGCAATCCGACAACAGCATCGGATTCTCACTCAACAAGCAGAATACTTTGAAAATGGTGGCCGGCAAAGGCCGCTTCCCTATCGCTGTCAAAGCCAGTCGCATCGACTTCGACAAAGGCCGGTTCAATGGACTGGGGATGGTGTCTGATGGTAGGGATTGGTTTTAGGGGGGAAAGGCAATAGGGATGAGGGACAAGTGACAAGTGAAAAGGGACAAGTGACGAGGGAAAAGGCACGAGCTTGCCTACCTACGATAGGTAAACCAACAGAAGGTTGGAGAAAAATTCCAAAAATGGGTCATTCCATATTCTGTATTGATTTAGTATCATTTGAATACTGGAGACCTGAGTTCAGAATTTTTTTGTTTTCTTTTTTACAATCGATACTTC
>JBDLTO010000314.1:0-3331 GCA_039805815.1 Bacteroidota bacterium
AAACAAATTATCCAAACCAAAACCTGCAGGATACTCCCGCAAAAACAGGTTTGAATTTTTTGAAACACGCATAACCGGTAAACGGGCATGGGTTGGATACCACAATTATGCTGATTTCGAAACAGCTGCAGTAAAAAGAACAATTCACTGGCTTGAATCCGCAGTTCTGGTAAAAGAAAAAAATTCCTGGAAACTGGGAATGATGCATTCCACCATTGTTCAATAACTTTATACCTCTCACTAAAAAATATTACATGCGTTTCAAACCCTTTTTCGCTTCCCTCCTCATCCTTGCAAGTATTGGCAACAGCTCTCTACAGGCACAACAGGATCCAACAGTGTCAGCTATCATCAAAGAAGCCAATGAGAATTCCCAACTGAAACGGATGAGCCATGAATTAATGGACGGTGTTGGTCCGCGCTTGGTGGGATCTTCAAAGATGGTGCAGGCAAGCGACTGGGCCATCAACCAATACCAACAATATGGCATTACTGCGCGCAGGGAAAATTATGGCACCTGGAGGGGATGGGACCGTGGCATAACGCATGTGGACATGATCAGTCCCTGGACGAAATCACTGGAAGCCACGCAATTGGCCTTCTCTCCTGCCACCAAAAAAGCTGTCAAAGGGGAAACCATCATCATCGCAGATGTTGCAGACTCTGCAACCTTCCAACAATGGTTGCCCAATGTAAAAGGTAAATTCGTTTTGGTGGCTATGCCTCAACCTACCGGCCGACCAGATTACAATTGGAAAGAGTTTGCTACCAAGGCTTCCATGGACAAAATGCAACAGGAACGCAAAGAAGCTACCGAAGCCTGGCGGAAACGCATCAGCAAAACGGGTTACAATAACAGAACCCTGGCTATAGCACTGGAAAAAGCTGGTGCAGCAGGCATTATCGGAAGCAACTGGAGCCAGGGCTTCGGCGTAAACAAAATCTTCGATGCCTACACCAAAAAAATCCCAACCATAGACGTGATGCTGGAGGATTATGGACTGCTTTACAGACTTACTGAATCGGGCAGGGCTCCTATCATCAGCGTGAACGCCCAATCCAAAGAACTGGGTGAAGTACCGACCTTCAACACCTTAGCGGAAATCAAAGGCACCGAAAAACCCAACGAATACGTTATGCTCTCTGCCCATTTCGATTCCTGGGATGGTGGTACGGGTGCAACCGACAACGGTACGGGAACGATGGTAATGATGGAAGCCATGCGTATCCTCAAAAAAGTTTATCCAAATCCCAAACGCACCATTCTGGTGGGGCATTGGGGCAGTGAGGAACAAGGACTCAACGGATCTCGCGCATTCGTGGAAGACCATCCGGAAATCGTCTCCAACCTGCAGGCACTGTTCAACCAAGACAATGGCACGGGCAGAATCGTCAACATGTCGGGCTCAGGCTATGCCAAAGCCAAAGACTACCTCGGTAGGTGGATGGCTGCCATCCCCGGTGAATACAGGGATTCCATTAAAGCAACCTTTCCCGGCGCTCCGGGTGGCGGAGGTTCAGATCATGCTTCCTTCGTTGCTGCAGGTGCTCCAGCCTTTTCTCTTGGCGCCTTGAACTGGTCTTATTTCAACTATACCTGGCATACCAACCGCGATACGTACGACAAAATCATTTTCGATGATCTCCGCAACAATGCCATCGTCACCGCTATCCTGGTGTACATGGCCTGCGAAGACCCTGAACGCAGCTCCAACGAAAAAGCCGTTATGTCTGGTAATGGTCAAGGTCCGCGCAGCTGGCCCGCTCCAGTCAAGGCCAAACGCAGGGGCGGATTTGATCAGTAAATCTATTTTCACAGAATAAGTGACAATTATGTGATTTTTATCACGTTTTTGTCACTTATTTTTGTAAAATGTATATTCAAAGAGACGCAGAAGAAACTTTAATCCGTTGGAAAAATAGTTCCAACCGAAAACCATTAATACTGAAAGGTGCCAGACAGGTTGGTAAAACATCTCTTTTAAAATGGCTGGGAGCTAATCATTTTTCAGATTTCGCCTATTTCAATTTTGACGAAAAACCAGAATTGAGACAATTTTTTGAAGATACAAAAGACATCAGCCGAATCATTAATAATCTGTCAATCATTCATAGAAATGCAATCAATGAAAACACATTGATCATTTTTGATGAAGTTCAGGAATGTATTCCCGCATTAAATTCATTAAAATACTTTAATGAAAATTTACCTGGACAAGCCATTGCATGTGCCGGCTCACTGCTTGGAATAACTTTGGGAAAAGAAGCTTCATTTCCAGTAGGTAAAGTGACATTTGCAGAAATCTATCCCCTTTCCTTCATGGAATTTCTTCGTGCTGCAGATGATAGACTCTTTGATTATTTAATGAATCACTCTTTGCAGGAAAACATACCTGACATATTCTTTAATCCTGTTCGCGACTTACTAAAGCAATTCTTCATTACAGGTGGACTTCCCGAAGCAGTACTTTCTTTACTAGAACAAAAAGATATCGAACATTTATCCACTGCTTTAAAAGATATCATATTCTCTTATAAACTTGACTTTTCAAAACATCCGGTAATGAAGGATGTTGCAAAAATTACACATATATGGGATTCACTTCCCTCTCAACTTGGTAGAGAAAACAAAAAATTTATTTATCAACTGATAAGGAGTGGTGCCAGAGCGAGAGAATATGAAGATGCCATCAAATGGCTGGAGCAAGCAGGATTGGTATATAAAGTTAATCGTTGCAATGAGCCCCGGTTGCCCCTTGCAGCATATGATGATCTTCATTCATTTAAACTTTATTTGTTTGATGTTGGTATACTCAGACATGTATCAGGTTTGGATCCAATTGCTTTTGCTGATAAAAACCGATTATTTACAGAATTCAAAGGAGCACTAACTGAAAATTATATACTACAAAGTCTAAGAAGACAATTTGATGTTATACCCCGTTATTGGACATCTCAAAATGAAGCAGAAGTTGATTTTATCCTTCAATACAAAAATAAAATTATTCCCGCAGAAGTAAAATCTGATGAAAATGTTCGTAGTAAAAGTCTTGCATTTTACAACGAAAGATTTAATCCTGATATTAGAATTCGTTACTCAATGAAAAACTTATCATATGATAACAATTTGATCAACATTCCATTATTTATGGCAGATATGTCGAAAAAAATACTTGATCAACATTTCCAAAATGATTTCAATTGAAAGACCATTCACCAAAATAATGAACGGCAAAATCATTGCTCCGAGAATCAACGGTAAATACTGGATGTATTGGGGTGAGCTCTTTGTGAACCTGGCCTGGTCTGAAAATGGCAAAGACTGGTATCC
>JBDLTO010000315.1:0-4208 GCA_039805815.1 Bacteroidota bacterium
ACTGCACAAACCTGTTCACCTCCGGTTCATCAGTATCGAGACCGAGTGCAAAACGTGTATTGATCCGTTCTATGGCATTTCTGAAATCAGAGAAAATCGGAACCTCGCGGTATTGGAAAAGCAATTGGGCTGAAAAACGCAGGGCGTTCCATTCTTCTTCAGCGAGGCTTAGTTCAGAAATAGAAAAACCTGCTTCAGCGTAATAGTAACCTTTTTCAGTTTTGGAATAGGCGATGGGTGCGCTGAAACCTACTGGTTCAGGCTTTTTCATGATTGCTATGTCTTTTTCAATGGATGATGTGGATACATCAGTCTGGAGCAACTCACTGCATCTATCTGCCATGAATTCAAGTGATGGAAACCGGTGTCTTTTGTTGTTGATACACTGGTCAATGATCCTGAACCGAATTGAGGCAGATTTGTTTTTTGGCATAGTCTGTTTCAAAGTTACAATAATCTCCTTCTAAAACTTCCCTCTGCCACGGGGGACAGGCCTGGCAAGGGGTGGTGGATTCAATTATGCTAACATTACAAATCACTAAAGAATGCTTTTGAAGAATCGTGAATTGTGTAAATTTAGGCTATGGAAAAGACAATAACCTGGGGCATCATCGGATGTGGCAATGTTACGGAAATGAAAAGCGGACCAGCATTCAACAAGGTCCCGGGTTCACGTCTACATGCGGTGATGCGCAGGGATCCTGCATTGGCTGAAGATTATGCAAAACGTCATCAGGTTCCGGTATGGTACAGTGATGCTGATGCTTTGCTCAATGATCCTGAAATCAATGCTGTTTATATCGCTACGCCTCCGAAATTTCATGAGGAATATACACTTGCTGCGCTTGACAAGGGTAAAATGGTGTATGTGGAAAAACCCGTAACAATGGACGTGGCTTCTTGCCAAAGAATGATGGAAGCCCAAGACCGCTGCAAAGGCAAGGTTGTGGTGGCGCACTACCGCCGTGCCCTGCCCATGTTCAAGGAAATTGCTGCACTGGTCAGGAACAAAAAGGTTGGCAAAATAACGCTTATCAAACTAGCCATGTTTAAACCCGATGACCACGTTGATGCAGCGCAACATGCCAGCAACTGGCGGGTGAAACCCGAATTGGCCGGTGGTGGATACTTTTACGACCTCGCACCGCATCAGCTGGACATCATCCAGTATATTTTTGGAACTCCGATCCGTTCAGCTGGATTATTTGCCAATCAGGCTGGTTTATACCCTGCAGAAGATGCTGTTGTCTGTCAGTTTCAGCTCCCAGGGGGTATTCATTTTCAAGGCAGCTGGAATTTCAGTATGCCGGCTATCCTGCGTGAAGACAGTTGCCAGCTTATCGGAGAAAATGGCTACATCCAGTTTCCTTTCTTTGGAAATGAAGTTCGTGTGGTTACTGATGCGGGTGCAGACTTAATTTCCTTCCAACATCCCCAGCATATCCAGCAACCTATGATTGGTAAGGTGGTTTCATATTTCCTGGGTAACGGTGAAAATCCATGTTCACTTGAAGAAGCAATAGTCAGTCTTCAGGTGATGGAGCAGGCTGTAAATGGTTAATAATCAGTTTAATAGATTTGTTAAAGTGGTAAAAAAGCAGTACATTGTTACCTTGAATTTTAACGTGATGTGCTGTTAAGAATTTTACTCATTCCCCTCCTGGCCAGGAGGGGTGGCACGAATGAGATTGCACCGAAGGTGCAGGCGAATGAGCTTGCCTGCCGTAGGCAGGTGACGGGGTGGTGGGAACAATTATAAATCCACCACCCCGGCTTTCGATTCGCTTCGCTTTCGAAATCCACCCCTCCTGGCCAGGAGGGGAATTATATGTTTTTTAATATCACAAGACGTTGGTAGTTTAATACCTTAATTTTAATGAAAATTTCCGCATGAGGCTATTCCTGATTATCCTGCTTGCAATTCCGGCTTTTCTTTCCGCCCAAATCAATCCTGCTGCTGTAACCATTGCACGAGACAGCTTTGGTGTTCCGCATATTTTTGCAAAGACAGATCCTGAAGTTTCATACGGACTTGCTTGGGCACATGCAGAAGATGATTTCAACAGCCTGCAAAGGCTTGCCTTGCCTTCCAAAGCCCTGATGGGAAGGGTTTATGGTATGGAAGGAGTGGCAGGAGACTATGCCTTTGCGCTGTTTCGCTGCCGGGAAATCACCGAGGAAAAATGGCAAACACTCTCACCGGAATTCATCAGACTTATCACCGGGTATGTGCAGGGTTTCAACGATTACGCCGCCAAGCATCCGGAAGAAGTGTTGCACAAAGACCTCTTCCCGTTAACCCTGAAGGATTATATAGCCTCATCAGTACTTGCATTGACTGTGTTTAATGGCGGCGATAGGGCTCTGGCTGCTATCTATGGAAATAAAGTTAGTCCGGTTATTGATTACGATAAAAAAGGCTCCAACGCGATTGCCATCCATCCTTCCAAAACAAATTCCGGGGAGGCATTTCTGGCCATCAATGCCCATCAGCCAAATGAAGGTCCGGAAGCCTTCTATGAAGCCCACGTAAGCAGTGAGGAAGGTTGGAATGCGCTAGGCGGACTCCTTGCGGGTGGGCCATGTATCCTACATGGTGTAAATGAACACCTGGGCTGGGCGCATACAGTGAACTACTGCGACCGTGTTGATGTTTTTCAGTTGCAGATGAACCCCAAAAATAACGATCAGTACTTGTTTGATGGTGAATGGGTGGAACTGGAAAAAAAGAAAGTCCGGTTGCAGATCAAGGGTGTTCCAATACCAGTTAGCAGGGATCTCTTTTGGAGTAAATACGGAGCTACCATGAAAAATGATCAGGGTGTATTTGCCATCCGATTAGGCGCTAATATGGAAATCAGGGCTTTGGAACAGTGGTATAAGATGAACAAGGCAAAGAACTTTACCCAGTTTTACGAGGCCATCAGCATGCAGGGCTTATCCATGTTTAACATCATGTATGCTGACCGTTACGATACCATCTTTTACATCAACAATGCACTGATGCCGATCCGTAATCCGTCCCCACAGTACAACTGGCGGAAAACTGTTCAGGGCAATACTTCAGCCACGCTCTGGACTAGCTTCAGAGGGATCAAAGAATTACCGCAGTATGTTAATCCGGGTAGTGGCTACCTCTACAACACCAATCATTCTTCCTTTTCTGCAACCGCTTCTGCTTATAACTTGAAACCAGGAAATTTTCCTGCTCAGGATAGCTGGGATAGCAATCAGAACAACAGAAGCATTCGCTTTCAGGAGCTGATGCCGGAAGGGAAGATCGACTTCAATACTTTTTACAAAATCAAATTTGACAGACAGTTACCGGCACAACTGCATTATCTCTACGGCATTGATACTTTGTTTGTGATGAGGCCGTCAGATTACCCTGCATTCGATACACTCCTGCGCAACCTGCAGGGGTGGGACAAGCGGGGTGATGCTGACAGCAAGGGAGCAGGAGCTTTTTTGATGGTTTATGAAGCTGTGAGTGCTGCTTACAGGGGCAAAGATCCACAGACCCTGACGAGGAAGGAATGTGAGCAGGTATTGCAAAAAGTGCAGGAAAACATGATCAAAAATTACGGTAGCACAGATCTCAGACTTGGAGATATCCAGAAGCTTGTGCGGGGAGATAAATCATTTCCTGGTCCGGGTTTGCCTGATCTGCTTGCTCCGGAATGGAGTGTGGCGCAAAAAGACCTGAAAAGAAAGATTACAGGTGGCGATGCCTATGTGGCTATGGTCAGGTTTCCGAAAAACGGACTGCCTATCATTGAAACCGTAAACACATACGGCGCTTCATCAAAGCAGGGGAGTCCCCATTTCGATGATCAGGTTCCTTTGTTCCTCAATCAGCAAACAAAACCCATGACACTGGATAAGCAGCAGGTTCTGGCAACTGCCAAAAGGGTCTACCATCCCGGAGAATAACAGGAAATCAATTATTCCACAACAATCATCGGTCCAAAACGACTGTATTTTTTCAGCGATTGTCCATTTTGCCAGACATCAGAAATGTCTCCGTTCAGGCATAGGGCTTGTGTACAACCTTTTTCCAGAAAATGCCTGGCAAAAAGTCGCAGCTCCATGTCCATACAAGCAAAATAAACCCTACCATCTGGAAGCACACCAACACCACTTCGGAGCCGATGACGCCCCCCGGGTAATGCCGGATTGATACGGCCATTGATGACTAGCATTGGGCT
>JBDLTO010000316.1:0-2714 GCA_039805815.1 Bacteroidota bacterium
TTCACTGCAAATCTGACTATATCCATAATCCCAGAAAATATTCGTACCCGGACTACATTCTCGGTCTGGTCGGTTGGCGTGAATGGAAAAGGTTGGGGAGCCTCCTGCAATGATATGGGGCTTTTCCATGCGTGCTGCCTGCATCAAGCCAATCAAACTATAAACTGCCTCAAATGCCAGGTCACAGGCCTTTTCACGAGCACTGAAATCAGGTTGCCTGTGTTGACCATCATATACATGCAAGCCTCCGAATAGGATGCCGGAGGTTCTGCAGATCCGCATGATCAATTCCAGTGCCTTTTCATCCGGACTGATGCCTGTTCTGTTCATGCCAACGTTAATATCTGCAAAAACCCTGATTTTCCGGAATGCTGCCTGAAAGGTTTCTGCAATTTTTAAGGCATTATCTATATCATCAACAATACAGGAAAATTCAGTTCCTGGAAATGCTTCTGCCAGTGCCAGGAGCCGTTTGATTTTAGGTCCCACTGGTTGGTGTGCAAGCAACACATCTGGTGCATGGTTTGCAGCCAATAACTCCGCTTCCGCAATCGTGGCACACTTGAATTTTGTGATGCCGGCTTTCAACATCATCCTGATGCCGACGGCCGACTTATGCGTTTTGATGTGTGGACGAAGCCTTTGAACATTTCCAGCCATCCGCACCATTTCAGCAATGTTGGCTGAAACTATATCCGGGTTTACGAGCAGGGCAGGACTATCTATCTGGGAATAAATTTCCATCATTACATTGTGAAATTGGTTAAGCTTCGGTTTCCAGTTCAAAAATGGCTTCAATTTCTACCGGTACATTATCGGGCAATGAACCCATCCCAACGGCACTTCGGCTACCCACACCCAGGTCATCACCCCAAATCTCTCTGAATAATTCACTGCATCCGTTGATGACAATGGGGTGTTGTGCAAATTCAGGTGTTGCGTTAACCATACCAAGAATCTTAATCACCCTTTTGATGCGGTTGAGACTTCCATAGGTATTGATTAGACTCTGCAGTATACAAAGTCCTACATTACGCGCCACCATTTTCGCTTCCAGCGTGTCCATTCCTGCACCCACCCTGCCCTTAATCCTATTTCCGTGCTGGTCGAAAGGCACATGACCAGAGGTATATACAAGGGTTCCGGCTGTAATACAAGATTTATAAATACCCTTGGAGCCTGAAGTAACAGGCATTTGCTCTGTCAATGATTCAAATTTTTGCTGGGGTGTCATAATGATGGATTGGCTGCTTTGTTATAGATTGATCATGCTGTATTATGCTTCCTGAATAATAGAAGTTTCCTGGAAATGATCCCGATTCAGGCTATTGAGTACATCTTCGATTTCTTCGATTGTATTCAGGGTTACTAGCTGAGATCTCAATGGTTTGATGTGAGGTATGCCCTTGAGGTAGTTAGCATAGTGCCTGCGCATTTCAAAAATGCCAATCTTTGGACCCTTCCAGGCAACAGAGGCCCTTAGGTGTTGCCTGATCACTTCAATACGTTCATCAAATCCTGGAGGGGGTAATTTTTCTCCTGTTTCAAAATAATGCTTTACTTCCCTAAAAAACCAGGGATACCCTATGGCAGCCCTGCCAATCATGATGCCATCAATCCCATACCTGTTGCGGTATTCCAATGCCTTTTCAGGTGAATCAATATCGCCATTTCCAAAGATGGGTATCTGGATTCTGGGATTTTCTTTCACTTTTGCAATCCAACTCCAGTCTGCTTCTCCTTTGTAGAGCTGGCTTCTCGTCCTGCCATGTATGGAGAGCGCCTGCACGCCAATATCCTGCAATCGCTCTGCAACTTCCATAATATTAATGCTGTCGAAATCCCAACCCAGCCTGGTTTTGACTGTAACAGGTACATTGCAGGATTTGATGACAGCTTTTGTGAGCCGTACCATCAAATCTATGTCTTTGAGTACTGCGGCACCAGCTCCCTTGCATACCACTTTCTTGACAGGGCAGCCGAAATTGATATCGAGGAGATCAGGGTTAACTGTATCCACAATCCCCGCACTGATGGCCATGGCTTCTTCATCCCCGCCAAAAATCTGAATTCCTACCGGTCTTTCCTCTTCAAAAATATCTAATTTCTGCCTGCTTTTGAGTGCATCCCTGATCAGTCCTTCTGTACTGATGAACTCAGTGTACATCATGTCTGCTCCGTTTCTTTTACAAACAGCGCGGAAGGGGGGATCGCTCACATCTTCCATGGGTGCCAATAAAAGGGGGAATTCGGGTAATTGTATGTTGCCTATCTTTACCATTAGGAAAGCAAAATTACGACTATGCAGGAACAAATTGAGAACAACAGGCCTGGTATGACCCACAAGGCTGGATTATTTATTTTAATAGCCCTTATGGGGGCCGGAGCAATGCTTGGTGGTTTTGCATCTGTTTTTGTATGGAAATTGATGACCGGTCAGGATATGGCAGACATGCAAATGAACCTGACCAATCCGGCATTTGTTAATCCTGTTAGAACAGTCCAAACGGTATTGTCAGTATTGATGTTTCTGATCCCAACCTATGTAGCAATTCGCATCATCAATCCAAAACCCTTGCAATACATGGGTTTCAAGCAAAAAACACCTTTACCTGCATTTGGCTGGGCTGTTCTGCTGATGATAATTACTATGGTGATTGCTGGTTCACTGGCTACACTCAATGAGCTGATTCCTCTTACTTCTTCCTTGAAGA
>JBDLTO010000317.1:0-2500 GCA_039805815.1 Bacteroidota bacterium
GAATACAAGACTTATATGTCATACCAGGCACCAAATTTTAAAGTACATTTTGGGAACTTCAGAACGTACCGTGATGCTGATAAAATAAGAAAAGAAATGGCCAGATTTTTTGGCACCACTATCCTTGTTATCCCTTCTAAAATTGAATTGCGGGTTACTAATCAGGAAACAATCAATCATCCATGAGTACTTTAATTGATGAAATAAAAAATCTGGCTTCCACTTATTTTGAAACTTACAGGTTAATCAGACATCACTTGCATGCCAATCCTGAATTAAGTTATAAAGAATTTAATACCTCGGCCTTCGTATGCAGTGAATTGGACAAATTAGGTATACCCTATCAACGGATGGCTGAAACCGGCGTTATTGCCATGCTCGAAGGTCGCCCTTCAGAAAGGATAATAGCACTCAGGGCAGATATGGATGCACTACCCATCCATGAAGAAAATGAAGTCCCTTACGCCTCTACTGTGTCTGGCGTAATGCATGCCTGTGGCCATGACGTACACACTACCTGCCTTTTGGGAGCAGCAAGAATACTACATGAACTCAGAGACAAATGGGATGGAAGGATCAAACTCATTTTTCAACCAGGAGAAGAACGAAATCCCGGGGGAGCCAGTATTCTCATAAGGGAAGGCGTACTTGAAAATCCCAAGCCAACACACATAATTGGCTTGCATGTTCATCCCCTACTTGAAACAGGTAAGGTTAGTTTTGCACCTGGAAAAGTCATGGCGAGTGCTGATGAACTTTTTTTCACCATCCGAGGTAAAGGCGGACATGCTGCCAAGCCTTACATGACAGCAGATACCATCTTGACAGCATCAACCTTAGTTGTTGCATTACAGCAGGTAGTGAGCAGAAATAATAATCCATTTTCTCCATCGGTACTTTCCATTTGTGCCATTCAGGGTGGGTTTACTACCAACGTGATACCAGCAGAAGTCAAGCTGATGGGTACTTTCCGTGCTATGGATGAAACCTGGAGGAAGGAAGCACACAAAAGAATACATGAAATAGCACAGGGTGTTGCAATTTCAACAGGTGCATCATTAGATGTTCATATTGATTTAGGATATCCATCTGTAGTGAATGATGCCATGTTAACGCCAAGAGTGCAAACCCTTGCTGAATCATATATGGGACAAACAAGTGTTGAAGCAATGGAGCTCAGTATGGGAGCAGAGGATTTCGGTTACTATACACAAATTATTCCAGGTTGTTTTTTCAGGTTAGGAACCGGAAATAAGGAATTGGGCATTACATCCAATGTTCATACCCCAACATTTGATGTGGATGAAAAATCAATTGAGATTGGCATCGGCATGATGGCGTATTTAGGCGCAACAAGTTAAAAAAAACGTATGCAAAAAAAACTCAGAAAAGAACAGGCATTGGAGTACCATGCCAAAGGCAGGCCCGGTAAAATTGAAGTTATCCCAACCAAGGAAGCAAAAACACAGCGAGACTTATCCCTTGCTTATTCTCCGGGAGTGGCAGAGCCGTGCAAGGAAATTCATGAAAACATTGAGAATGTTTATAAATACACAGCAAAGGGAAATCTTGTAGCCGTAATCAGCAATGGTACAGCAGTTCTGGGTTTAGGTGATATTGGTCCGGAAGCTGGCAAACCCGTAATGGAAGGAAAAGGTGTGTTGTTTAAAATCTTTGCAGATATTGATGTTTTTGACATTGAAATCAATGAAAAAGATCCAGAGAAATTTGTAGAAATAGTCAAAGCCCTTCAGCCAACTTTTGGTGGTGTCAACTTGGAAGATATTAAGGCACCAGAGTGCTTCTATATAGAACAACGACTCAAGGAGGAAATGAATATCCCAGTCATGCATGACGACCAGCATGGCACAGCCATTATCAGTGCTGCAGCACTTTTGAATGCGTTGGAATTACAACAGAAAAACATTGGCGACATCATCATTCTTGTTAATGGCGCAGGTGCTGCAGCTATGGCTTGTATTGAGCTGTATGAGGCACTTGGAGCAAAGCGAGAACATGTGTGGATGTTCGATTCAAAAGGACTGATTCATAACAAGCGGACAGACCTTGATGACAGGAAAAAGCGATTTGCCGTAGACAGGAATGAAATCAGCCTTGCAGAAGCTTTTGAGAATGCGGATGTGTTCATCGGACTGAGTAAGGGAAATATTGTGACAAAAGAAATGGTTGCCCGAATGGCACCCAGACCTATCGTATTTGCCATGGCAAATCCTGATCCAGAGATTACATGGGAAGATGCCACTGCAGTCCGAAACGACATCATTATGGCTACTGGCAGGTCAGACTACCCCAATCAAGTGAATAATGTGCTCGGGTTCCCCTACATATTCAGAGGTGCACTTGACGTACGTGCTACCCGCATCAATGAAGCCATGAAACTCGCAGCAGTGAAAGCACTTGCTGAATTAACCAAAACACCTGTGCCTGATATTGTGAATATGGCATACAATGAGTCTGCCATTGCTTTTGGTCCGAATTA
>JBDLTO010000318.1:0-7509 GCA_039805815.1 Bacteroidota bacterium
CTTATTTTTTAATTCAACAAATTGAAGCTCTTTCTGAAGTAGTTTCAATAACATTTCAGCCCGCTGACGCATATCATTCATCTCCAGCAATTGTTGCTTTTCCTGTAACTCACAATTGAGGTTACTTCCTACAAAATGAATTAGGAATGAAGGATTCTCAATATTCCTGAGGATTATCGACGCCTCGGTTGGAATATTGGGTGAAAGCTGAATAATTTGTGATGCAAGGTCTTTAATGGATGCTACTGATGCATCAAAAGATTGATCACCCTTTATCAATTCTTCATCCAAAACGTTAATCTCACCTTTGAAATATGGATCTTCCGCAGTTATCTTTAACAGTGAAAACCTTTTTTTTCCCTGCAAGATTGCGGTTGTTCCACCATCAGGCATTTTTATCAACTTAATAATCTTGGCAACAGTACCAACTGAAACAAGGTCTGCAATTCCTGGATCCTCAACAGAACTGTCTCGCTGTGATAAAACTGCTACCAGTTTGTCAGCCTTATACGCATCAGATATTGCTTTGATTGATTTATCCCTTCCAACCGTAATAGGAATGACCACGCCCGGAAACAAAACCGTATTCCTCAATGGTAAAAGTGGCAGTTCCGTTGGGATAATGGTATCATCAGCCCCATCTTCGTTTTCATTCAATGGTATTATAGGCATAAAGTCCATTTCATCCTCCTGAGGCAGAAAATTCATTTTCAGTTCCATATTTATTCAATTGCGACAAAATGACATAAAGCCATCTTGAATTACTCAAAATCGGGTATGCAGCTATATAGGGCAAGTTTGATGCCATAAAAAAAGTCCCGGAATTACCGGGACTCTCTATCTTCGAATTCAATTTTATTAAAGAGCCAATCCTAAGCCCAACTGAATGGTTTGGGACCGCCATTTATCATCCGCAACTATATCATTAATACTGCTCAACCCAATTGCATATCTGCCATATACACGGAAACTCAACACTTTTAATTGAATTCCTGCAACCATTGCGAAATCTCCTGATTTGAAAGCACTCTGTGCGTTTGAGGTAAAAGACTTTGTTTTATCAACAAGTATGCTGTATTGTGGACCAGCCTGTATTGTAATCAATTTAACAGGTCTGACATTCAACATCAATGGGATAGATAGGTAAGAAAGTTTTATATCCTGCAAGTCACCCAATGTAGGTGAATAAATCTGACTTAGGTTGTTAGCTGATTTAAGGTTTACCTGACTCCACAAGACCTCTGGCTGGATGCCTAATTTATCAGTAAGCATGATTTCTGAAAAAAATCCGGCGTGGTAACCGAAATTAAATCCATTTTCAAACTGCAGACCTGTATTTCCGCTTATATTGGCACCAAGCTTGGGTCCGATCTTGAATCCCTGTGCCAGCAGGTTTGTAGCAATAAAAACAACTGCAAACAATACATACAACTTTTTCATATTAGATTTTTTAGATTAAAGAAATAAAACGTTGTTTCTGACTTTAAGGATTCATACATTGAAATGCACCAGCAGCAATTCTAAGTTTTCGTTTAACATCCTCCCCTACTGTAGCGTTAGCAGTTTGAGCATCGCAAGCATTCTTTTCGATAATTACTCTATAACCATTAAAGCTAGGATAACATAAATAGAATATATAAAAAAAATCAATGGCAATTCCTATCCAAAATATCCATTCAAATATAGTTTTCATTAGTGTTTGGACTTAACAAATTAATTTAATGTGATGTGTGAAAAACCTCTTTATATACTTTTAAGGTGAGCAAAGCATTGGCATCCCAGTTAAAGTGTTTGGCTCTTTGAATACCTTTTGTAATCAAAGATTGTTGCAATGCTTTGTTTTGCCATAATTGTTGAATGGCCTCTGCAATGGTTTCTGGCTTAAATGGGTCTGCAAATAAAGCGGCATCCTGTGCAATTTCTGGCATGGAAGAAGTGTTAGAGGTAATTACTGGCACACCGCAAGCCATTGCCTCAACGAGTGGGATACCAAAGCTCTCCCGCAAAGAGGGATACAAAAACATTGAGGCTAAGCTATAAATGGCAGGAAGTTCTTTGTTGGGAACGTAGCCTGTAAAATGTATCTGATTTAAAATTTCTGAATCACCAATTTCAGTAGCAAGGGACTGTAAATAATCTCTATTAATGTCTAACATTACCAAAGGTGCAGGAAGTGCATTTTGCTTTTTTAAAATGCTTAAAGCTTGCAAAACGCCTTTCACATTTTTCTTTGGGTCGGTATTACCTAAGAAAAAAATAAACTGGTCTGGCAGTTGGTATTTTGCTTTGGCGTTATTCAATTCTATTTGACCCAACACCGGTTGAAAGTGAGCGCCAACGCCATTGTAGGCTGTTAAGACACGTTGATCGTTTAAATTAAAATACTGCTGAATACGATCTTTTTCGAAGTCAGAAACAGTTAAAATTTTTACCGCTTTAGGAACAATTATAGGGACAATGAGTTTGCGGTAGATGTTTCCGAATTTTTGATAGGAAGAACCCTGACTTAAAGAAATCTTTTCTAAGTAAATGATATCGTGTAGCGTTAAAAACAATGGAACTTTAAGCCATAAGGGAGCGGTATTACTGGTACAATGTAGTAAATCTACTTTTTCTTTGGCAGCGGCTTTAGGAAGATATAATTGCTCCCAAATAGGATAAGGCGCAGATCTAACTTTCACAATTTTTACATTACCGGAAGCTTGCAAACATTGTTCGTCTTCGTCTGGCTTTACAAAAACTACAAACTCGTGTTCGGTATTACTTCTTTGTAGGGCTTTAATTAATTCGAGCGCCACCATGTCCATACCATGTTTTTTCTTTCGGAAAATTCTTTGTGCTTCAATTCCAATTCTCATGATTTAGGTGCTTTAACGAAAGTATAGGATGTATTGCAATTGCAATGTTAAAAGGTATACCCTATACCGGTATTGAAGATATGTGAGTACCTGCGACTGGAGGCTACGTTAAAATAATATCCAAGAAAGTACCCTGAATTAATGGAAAATGCCCCCTTAAACCAAGACAAATTCATTGAAAATGCCACAGACTCCAATGAGATAGTCGTAGAGGAGCTTGACGTTTTATATCGTTTCTTAATCCGCTCCAATTCAGACTCTTTGAAGCGCTCGCCAAAAAATCTACGCGAAATTGTTTTGCTTTGATATTGCTGCATTCCGCCAATGAGACTCAGCTGCGGACTTAATGTGAAAATATCATCCTTTGAAAAGAGATCTTTAACATTAAAATTGTGAGACACAGAACCAATGAGAGAATAGTCGTTCAATGTTACCATTGCTGTATCTACTATGAAAATTTGATCCCCACTTATTTTTACAGGAATTACAGAAACATCCTTGTAACTGCCGCCACCCCAACCCGCTGCGATAGCTGGCCTTAACCAGGTTTTTCTTAATTGCACATATCCGTATACCTCTTGAGAATAAGGCGTTGCAGTAACGGAAGGATCAGTGCTCCTCAGGTAATATGAATAGGAAACGCCAAACAATATTTTCTTTCCAAAATGATCAAACGATGGTGTAATGGCTGTTTGATATAACACTGGAGAATTACCAAAAGAGCGTATATATCCTGTTGCACCAATGCCAAAACCCGACTTATGAAAATATGAAACTGAGGGTATAAAAGCAGTTGCTGCTGTATTAGATTGATTAGCGTTGAAAGCATTATTTCGTGCACTAAACAAACTGTTACTCATTCCCGCATTTACAGATACAAAACTTCCCGGTTTGCCCATAGAATCCATAATTGCCCTGAGTTCAGCAATAATATCATCTGTATCCATCGCTTCCAACTCTTTTTTAAGTGCCGCAGTATCAAGTTTTAAATCCTGGGCTTGGAGGGAACTATAAAAAAAAAGATTAAAAGCAAAAGTAAAAATAATGGTTGCCAGATTTATTCGCATTCAGCTGAAATTGGGTATAAAAGACGCATTACAGGAAGAAAAATAACAAGATTTAATTATATTAAATGTTAAATCATTATGTCAATTCTATTAAAGTAATTTCAGGAAGAATACCTACTCTTCCTGGATAACCAAGGAAACCAAATCCCCTGTTAACATATAATTTTTGCTCGGTCTTGGAATAAACACCAGCCCATTGTCGGTACATGTATTGAACCGGACTCCATCTAAATCCGGGAATCTCAACACCAAACTGCATACCATGGGTGTGCCCTGATAACATAAGGTCAATATCAGCATATTGTTTACATACTTCTGCTTCCCAATGACTGGGGTCGTGGCTCATCAGGATTTTAAAAGGATGATTCTCCGTACCGGCATATGCTTTACCAAGATCGCCGTATCTGCTGAAATTACCTTTTGCCCCCCAATTCTCAATGCCAATCAATGCTATTTGATGACCATCTTTCTCCAGAATTTGATGCTCATTCAAAAGCAACCTCCAACCCATCTCCCGATGTACTCCTTTGAGATTGTTAAGATTCTGTGCCTTCTCCTGATCTGAATTCCACCGCACATAATCTCCATAATCATGGTTTCCAAGCACACTGAAAACACCCATTGGTGCCTGAATACCTGAAAAAACAGATTTAAGTTCATCCATTTCTGTGGCCACATTGTTGACCAGGTCTCCTGTAAAAAGTACAAGATCCGGCTTTTGTGCCATAATCAGTTCAACCCCTTTTTTAACAGCCTCCTTGTCTTCCAGA
The DNA here is from genome assembly GCA_039805815.1 of Bacteroidota bacterium. Lineage (GTDB taxonomy): Bacteria > Bacteroidota > Bacteroidia > Chitinophagales > Chitinophagaceae > Pollutibacter. The sequence continues at coordinate 4,696 of JBDLTO010000318.1, forward strand.
CTCCCTGCATGAATATCCGAGATGTGCACGACCTTCATCCCTTTGAATGGAGCCGGCAGTTTGTCGAACTTCAACTTTACTTTCTCAACCCTATATCTGTATTTATTACTGAAACCATATAAAAGGGTTCCAAATAGTCCGCCCCCAACACCAATACCCAGCCAGGATAAAAAAACTGACCTGGTAATTGAATTTTCTGAAATGGAGTTGGTTGAATTAACAAGGTTTAAAGCCTTTCCGCCACCCCATTGCAAAAATCTACGCAGGTCATCCACCAAAAAGAACAAGGCTGCAACCAACTTTGCAATAAAAAAACCTGTTACAATGGCAAAGACATAGGTTTTCACAAATCTGGGAAGTGTTTCCAGACTGAAATAAGGAAGTATAAGGAATAACAATACAGCAACCACTGTAAATGACCAATAAACGCTATGTATGATGAGTCTAGGTCTTACTGAAAGTGATGCGGTAACGAGTTTAAGTGACTGAAAAACATAAATATCCAGTGCGAGCATCAGCACTATAAAAACCCAGGATCCAAAAAGTCTTTTCATGAAATTGCTACATTGTTTATCAAACTAACATAAATTTATACCTAATGTTCCCGAAAATGGTGCCGAAAGTGTAATTTTGCCATCCTGTCATCAAAGAAAACAAGAAAAACCATGGCGCGTATCATAGGTGTTGCAAATCAAAAAGGTGGTGTTGGAAAGACTACCACAGCAATCAATTTAGCGGCCAGTCTGGCAGTTTTGGAGTACCGGACTCTACTTGTTGATGCTGACCCACAGGCAAACAGTACTTCAGGAGTTGGATTTGATCTTCAGAACATCCAGCAGAGCATTTATGACTGCATGATTGGGGATACCCAGGCGGCAGACACCATTCTCAAAACAGAAATTCCCAACCTGGACCTTATCCCCTCACATATCGATCTCGTAGGGGCTGAGCTGGAAATGATTAATTATCCTAACCGTGAGAATGTCATTAAAAATCTGTTACAAACCATAAGGGATGAGTATGATTTCATCATCATAGATTGTTCACCTTCCCTCGGACTCATAACCGTTAATGCCCTGGTTGCATCTGACTCTGTTGTGGTTCCTGTTCAGGCTGAGTTTTTTGCGCTTGAGGGACTGGGGAAATTGCTTAACACCATTAAAATAGTTCAGAGCAGGCTTAATACTGATATGGTAATTGAGGGTATCCTGATGACCATGTATGATTCGAGATTAAGGCTCTGTAATCAAATTGTCAATGAAGTAAGAAGGCATTTTGATGCCCTTGTTTTCGATACGCTCATTCACAGAAATGCTCGCTTAAGTGAAGCACCTAGTGTTGGCAAACCGGCTATTCTTTATGATGCGGAAAGTAAAGGTTCGATTAATTACCTGAACCTGGCCAAGGAAGTACTCCAGAAAAATAACATGACGAAGATCAAAGAGTCAGAAAGAACCCTAAACACAGACCATGAGCAATAACCCAAGTCCCAAGAAAGAAGCCCTCAACAGAGGAATTCGTTCCCTCTTGGGAAGCATAGATTCAGATTTAAAAGGCCCTGCAGGCACGCTTAAACCTGAAGTTGTTACCAAAACAACTTCAGTATCAAGAATTCCATTGGATGACATCATTCCAAACCCTCAACAACCGAGGCAGGATTTTGATCAACAAGCAATTAATGAGTTGTCTGAATCACTCAAACTACACGACATTATCCAGCCACTGACGGTAAAACAACTCCCATCAGGAAAATTCAAACTGATAGCAGGAGAAAGAAGGTGGAGAGCTGCAAAACTGGCTGGTATAACAGATGTACCGGTTTATATCAGAGAAGCCGATGACAAGCAGGTTTTAGAACTGGCATTATTGGAAAACTTACAGCGTGAGAATCTGAATGCCATTGAAATAGGCCTCAGCTACCAACGTTTGATGGATGAATGCTCGATGACACAGGAGGAAGTGGCTACAAGGATGGGGATGGACAGAAGTACTGTTTCAAACTACATCAGAATGTTGAAACTGCCACCAGACATAGTGGTAGGCGTAAGAAATGGTAGCATATCAATGGGGCATGCCAGGGCTCTAATCAATGCAGGTGATGTAGACAAACAATTATATGTCTACAATGCTATTGTAACGAAGAAACTTTCTGTCAGGCAAACAGAGGACCTTGTAAAACAACTCTACAAACCTGGAAAAAAATCAACACCATCCCAAACCAAACCACAAAGTAATAACTTCACCAAGATTCAAGATCAGCTAAGTAACCATTTTGGAACAAGAGTGAACCTGGATCATAAAAGCACTGGTAGAGGTAAAATCACCCTGGAATATTATTCCGTGGAGGAACTAAATAGCTTACTTGAAAAAATGAAAGTGAATATACACTAATGTGTAAACAGCTGTTCAAAGGACTATTTGCAATAAGTTTACTGTTTTTGACAGTTTCGCATGCCAATGCACAACGGCTCAAAGACACCACACTTCAAGAGGTTGTTTCCGATACCACCAAAAAGAAGAAATCACCTGCAGCAAAAGCTGCACTAATGTCTGCAATTCTTCCTGGACTCGGACAAGTGTATAATAAAAAATACTGGAAAGTACCACTTGTTTATGGAGTATTAGCAATTCCCGTAAGCACTTTCAAGTATAACAGGGAATGGTATCAAAAAACCAGGTTCGCTTTTTCTGCAAAACTGGATACCATCCAAGCCAATGATGCCCTGATAGTTCGGGAATTACAACCATTGTCAACAGAATCACTCAAACTTTACCGGAATCAGTTCAGAAAAAATATGGATTTTTCAATTTTGG
>JBDLTO010000319.1:0-3242 GCA_039805815.1 Bacteroidota bacterium
CATCCAAATCTTACTGCCAAAGCTAGTGCATCAGAAGTTCTTGAATCAATTTCAACAGTATCTGCATCGGACGAGCAGAGCAACTTAGAATAAAAAATACCTTCCTGAAGGTCTGCAATAAGTACTTCATGCAAATCAACATTGAAAGCAAGCATGAAATTCTTCATCAGGTCGTGCGTGAGGGGACGGGTAGGCTTCATTCGCTCAAGGGCTACAGCAATTGCCTGGGCCTCAAACCCACCAATCACGATAGGCAGTCTACGTAATCCATTTACTTCACCCAGCACTACCGCATAAGAATTAGTCTGGGTAATGGAGTGGGACAAGGCAACAATTTCCAATTCAATTTTTTTCATAGACAAGACAAATTTACAAAAAAACTACCTAACTCATCCTTAGCCTGAATGATCTTTGGTACAATATCAAACGGGTCAATTGCAAATTTCGTGTTCTTGTCTGTGAGCGCTATTTTTGCAGTTGTATCCGTTGTTTTAGTGAAGCATACCCAGTATTTTCATGGCTTTTCTTTCAATAATGATGTTGTAGCAACTATTTACACAAAGATATAGTCCGTTTACTGAATATGTCAGCCGGAAAAAGGCAAAATTTTCCCCAAATGGAACGAATTGACAAATTAAGAGCATTTATTACCCAGGATCCTGCAGATTATTTCAGCAGACATGCACTGGCACTTGAATTACTTAAAATAGGAGATACAACAGGTGCTATTGAGGTAATGCAAGCCTTGCTCGCGATAAATCCAAACCATACAGGTACTTATCTGCATCTTGGAAAAGCATTCGAAAGCGTAAACAAATTTGAGGCTGCACTTTCAACATATACACTTGGAATTGAGGCATCGCGGTCTATTCAGGCCGCACATGATGCGAATGAACTAAAGGCTGCCCTGAATCAGTTAGAAGAGGAGATGGATATATGACAAGAATAGAAAGCACAAGCATAACAAGTAATCTGCCAGATGATTTTAAGCATTACTGGAATAGCAACAGATGCTGGAATGCGGGTGATAGGTTTTTTTTGGCATGCAGCGGTGGACTGGATTCTCTTGTGCTGGCAAATCTCCTCATGCATACAGGCGTTCCCTTTACTATTTTGCATTGTAATTTTCAATTGAGGGGTGCAGAGAGCGATCGTGATGAAGCTTTTGTTCGAGCATTGTCTAAAGCTTTAGATGTTTCCTGCAAGGTCAAACATTTTGATACCCGTCAGGAAATGATTTTGCGTAAAAAAGGATTACAAGAAACGGCCCGAATTCTCCGTTACGACTGGTTTGCAGAAGTATTGAAAGAGGCTGAGGACGTTCAGCAAAAGAGCTGGCTCATTACTGCACATCATGCGGGTGATCAACTTGAAACCATTGTCATGAATTTCTTCCGGGGAACAGGCATTGCCGGTTTACAGGGCATGTCTTTCAGAAGAGAACACATACTCAGGCCTTTACTTTTTGCGGATAGGGAAGCCATTTATGATTTCGCAACCCAAAGTGGGATTGCGTGGGTGGAGGATAGTTCCAATACTGACGTCCATTACACGAGAAATAGGTTCAGGCAGGTTATTTTGCCTGAAATTGAAAAAGTATTTCCTAATGCAGCAAGTAATGTGCTTCAGACTGCCAAACACCTGAATGCAGTTGCGGGTATTTACAGGCAGGAAGTGGACAAACAAATTGCAAAACTTGTGGAGAATAAGGGGGATCATTTTGCCATACCAATCAATAAATTGAAACTTTCAGCTTATCCGGAAGCTGTTATTTTTGAAATTTGCAAACGATTTGGTTTTGGTTCAGCACAACTCGATGCATTTAAAAACTTGATTGAAGCCCCTACAGGAAAATTTATCAATTCTGAGACCCATCGTATTTTAAAAAACAGGGAGTGGCTGCTTATCAATCCCATCATAAGTGATGCTCCTCAGATTATTATTGTTGATCATCCGGATTTGAATTTTGAATTGCATGGACGAACGTTCTCTGTGTCTGTTCATGAAAACCTGGAACATCCCAACGCTTCCCAGAATCAGGCCTGGCTTGATTTTGATGCAGTATCTTTCCCACTGATCATCAGACCCTTCAAAACCGGAGATTATTTTTATCCGCTTGGAATGAGGAAGAAAAAAAAGATTTCAAGGTTTATGACGGATTTAAAACTTTCCCGTTATGAAAAAGAAAAACAATGGGTTGTTGAATCAGACAGGAAAATCATTTGGGTTTTAGGGCATAGGATAGACGACAGGTTTAAAATTACAGCTAAAACGAAATCAGTATTGTTGTTGAATTGGATCTGAAGACCACTCTAAATAGAGAGTAATTTATTTTTTGCTGCCTGTTAATTCATCACAGTAGCTACAAATTGTTGAATCAAATCAACGCCTGAAAGCAATCGGGCAGCAACATAAGTAAACACAATCCCAAATATACTGCCCCAGAAATGTGCATTATGTCCAATGTTACCACCACCTTTTTTTGCAAGTGTGGCTGAAAGCACAAGAAATGCCAGTCCGAATATATATCCCGGTATTGGAAACGGAATGAAAAAAAACTGAATTGGCATTTTGGGCTGAATGGTAATTGCAGAAAATACAACCGCCGATACAGCTCCTGATGCACCGAGTGACCTGTAATAGGAATGATCCCGGTGTTTGATAAGGTCTGGAATTACAGACGCTATTATGCCAAGCACGTAAAGTAGTGCAAAAATAGCCCTCGCTAATTCACCAAATAAAACAGGGAAAAAATATTCTTCCAGTGCAATGCCAAAAGAATAGAAAGAAACCATATTAAAAATAAGGTGCATAGTATCTGCATGCAATGCACCATGGGTGATTATCCTGTAATATTGTCCTTCACGTTTAATCAGGAATGGCCAGAATAGCAGGTCTTCTTTGAGCTGATCACGGGAGAAAGCAAGAATAGAAACTATCGAGGTGATGGCTATAATTAGAAATGTTATACTCATAATCTTGAATTGGTTCAGCGGTGATGGTATTTTTCATTTTTGATGATCGTGTAGGCGCGGTAAACCTGCTCGGCAAGGATGAGCCTGACGAGTTGATGGGGGAATGTTAGTTTTGACAGCGACCATTTGTAGTCTGCCCGTTGTAAAATTGATTCATCCAGTCCGAATGCACCTCCTATCAGAAAAACGAGCTTGCGTGTCGACATATTTCCCCGTTTTACCAACAATGATGCTAGTCCCTCAGAATCCATTTCCTTGCCATATTCA
>JBDLTO010000320.1:0-3640 GCA_039805815.1 Bacteroidota bacterium
AGGTTGATTTATCTGCATCTTGCCGGTAGAGACTTTCAAGTGCTTCCCTGATATACCTTGCCCTGTTGTAAGAACATATGATAACTGAGATCTCTGGATTTACTCCAATCATGCCTTCATATTACGTTTCCTGTAACTGAAAAATGCTGCAAGCAATAAAAGTATCCAGACCATCGCATTCGCAGTAAGCCCTATCCATTCACTTTTATAATATGAATCAGGCTTAAACTCAAAAGTTATTTCATGCTTACCGGCAGGAATAAATGCTCCCCTAAGCACATAGTTAGTCTTGTAGATAGGTGTTTCCTGTCCGTCTATATAAGCTTTCCAACCCTTTTCGTAATATACTTCACTAAAAACAGCAAATCTCTCTGCAGCGCTAGACGATTGATAACGAATTAAATCATGCTGATTTTTTACCAGCCATATGGAATCACCAGCATTGGCACTTGTCTTTCCCTTTACTGCTGTTTCAATTACTGCAGTTTGTTTAACAGATAAACTATCCAACATGCTCATCACTTTAGCAGGATCAGCTTCGGTTTTCACCTCATCTACAAACCAGCATGGTCCTGCCGCTTCCGGATTCAATTGATAGGAAACTTGTCCTGAAGAAGGCTCTCTGAAAAGAATATACTTTGTATTCAACATGTTCATAACGGGTCTGCAGTCAGGGAACTTGTAGAGCTGTTTTTCAATCAGGTCCTGGTAAATACTGAGTTTAGCGGCATGATAACCACCAATTGATTGATGATAAACACTGGTTATTGCATTTCCATTAAATGCGGTACTAACCCCATTGGTTACATCAAAAACCCTGTAAACAGACTTGTCTTTGGCAATCTCCAGATTTACAGGGGCAGGTGTGAATACCTGCTCGTATTCCTCAGCATCCTGATAATTAGCTGCTTTTAAATAGCGTGCATCAACCGATAACAAGTCAATCATTGAGAAAACAGAAATGACTGCAACTGACCACCCTGCACTGATTTTCTTTTTTAGTGTGAACCATAATGTACCTGCGGCAACCAGTATAAACAACAATCCTCTCAGGAGATCACCCCAAAACATTGATTTCCTGTCTTCCTGCAATCCATCAGTAAAGTTCGTTACAGACGGGAGTATGGCATTTTTTTGCTGCAAATCAGAAATCTGATTGACCTGAGTCAGGAGATTTTTATCATTTTCACTTTTGAAGTCTGCACTGAAATAAATAAGCAATGCAAGAATGAAAACACCTCCAACAACATATAGACCTTTCTTAAATTGGATTGAAATATTCGGTGAGTGGCTTTCAAAAATAAGGTACTGTCCGGCAAGCATGGCACTGACAGCGAAAACAAAAGTTGGAATAACCATGATCATACTGGGCGCCCGGAACTTATTATAGAAAGGCAGATGATCAAGTAAATAAACATTGAATGATTCAAAATAATGTCCCCAACTCATCATGAATGCAAGACCTGTGACTGCAAGCATCCAGCCTTTGTGTTTATTTGGTAAAAAGGAAAGTGCAAGCAATGCAAGCATGCATATGATGGCTCCGGAATAGGTTGGTCCTGATGTTCCTTCTGTGATTCCACCCCAATAAAATTGAAGATATCCCTGCAATTGTTGTCCGAGTTCCTGAGGCATTTCCTGCAAAGCAGCAATGGCTTTTGATTTGTCTTCACTCACTTCCATGTTGCCACTGCTTCCTCCAAATAACCGGGGAAACATCATCACAAGTGGTTCCTGGATGTTGAAACTATAACTTAAGGCATAGTCTTTTTTCAGTCCGGTTTTGTTGTTATTGCTTTTCTCATCTGCCAGCACACTACCTCCTCTGATGGAAGCTTTTGAGTATTCAAAAGTTGTAGCAAGCACAATAATATTGCAGAGTATACCAATCAATCCACCCGCTAGTGCCAAAGCGAGGGAGGTGACCAAGTGCTTAAACTCTTTCAGCTTAATCCAGTTGATTAGATATCCAACTGTCATAAACAAGGCAACAATAAGTCCGTAGTAACTGATTTGCGGGTGGTTTGCACCAATCATCAAACCTGTAAAAAGCGCTGTCAAGGCCACACCCCATAAATATTTCTTTTCATAAATAAGGATAAGTCCGCCTATAAATGCTGGAAAATAACCCAGCGCCATCATTTTTGTCTCATGCCCTGCACCTATAATAATTGGGTGATAGGAAGCAAAAGCATAAGATAAGCCACCAAGAATACCCAGATAAGGATTTATGCGCAAGATCTGTGTAAGCAGGTAAAAGCAAATGGAAGCCAAAATAAAGAAATAAAACGGCTTGGGTAATGATAAAGTAAGTATTTGAAATGCATAATTAATACTGAATGGATTTTCTCCTTCTAATGCAATCTGATAGCCGGGCATACCACTAAACATACCATTGGTCCATAAAGGAAGTTTTCCTGTTTCTTCCTTGGCTTTGCGTTGATCCTCATACATGGCCTTCCATTGTATGTTATCAGATTGTTGCAGTACTTTGCCTTCTAATGCTGGTTTACAGAATAAAACTGCAACAACCACAAAAACTGTTATTGCTATAAGGTGAGGGACTATCTGTTTCAGACTGATTTTTCTCATATCTTCTATTTTGGAACTTCGGTTCAGAAGTGGAACAAATATATTAAATTTATGAGGCTTCTTTAACCTAAAATATTGATTATGGGCTTTGTAAGAGAATTCAGGGAATTTGCTTTGAAAGGGAATCTTGTAGACATTGCTGTTGCTTTCGTGATGGGTGGAGCATTTGGAAAAGTTGTTTCAACCTTTACAGAAAAAATGGTAGCACCTCTGATAGGGTTGCTGACAGGCGGGACCAATTTTTATGATAAAAAACTTGTATTGCGAAGTGCGGTAGAAGAAGTAGTTGATCCATCCGGAAAAGTTGTAGTTAGCAATGGGGGAGAAGTAGCTATTGAGTGGGGGGCATTTGTAACTGTTGTCATAGATTTTATCATAGTGGCTTTTGTCATGTTCCTGATCATAAAGGCCTTGAATGCTATGAAGAAAAAACAGGAAACTTCCACTGAATCTTCACCTCCAATTTCTAAAACAGATCAATTGCTTATGGAGATACGAGACGCCCTGCAAAGTAAAACCAACTAAAACTGGGTTTTAAGAACCATTTCAGCAACAACCTTATCAATTGGAAGGCTTACAGACGCAGTACTGAATACTTCCAGAGGAATCATCCTGAAAGTTTCTGTTTCCCCCTTATGATGGTAAACTGCCATTTGCTGTTCGTCAAAATCAAATGGTTTGTCGCGGAGTGGCACTGCTATCTCTTCAAGTGCCTTTACTTTGTAGTAAATCGAAACAATTTGCTGTGAAGTGTTGAATGCCGAAATCTGGAAGAAGTCAGTGGTATACAAGTGTGCACCAACTTCAATCCTAAGGTTCATTTCTTCCATGAATTCCCTGGTAAGACAATCCCGGGTTCCTTCACCAAATTCGAGCCCCCCACCTGGAAATTTAGTATACATGTTACCGCGAATAAATTCATCGCTTACCAGAATTTCATTTTTCTCGCTAATAAGAATGCCGTAAACCCTTAATGTGATCATTTTACTTTTTTTCGAATCTTGTTTAGTTGATATTGATTGTACCATCAAATACAAAGGTCGCCGGA
>JBDLTO010000321.1:0-2705 GCA_039805815.1 Bacteroidota bacterium
AGGATCGTTTCTCTACGTTCCGGTTTTGATCGCTTTGTACAAGATGCTGGAATTGTATTGCTGGTCTTATGTTATTGAAAATAACTATATCACAGAGCGGAAGGGGATTTTTTCGGTGAACCACAAGGAATTGTCCATCTCCCGTATCAAAGGCATGCGCTTTGAGGAGCCTTTTTTGATGCGACTGGTAGGTATTGGGAACCTCTACATTCAAAGTTCCGATCCATATCTGCGGGAATTGAAGCTCTGGGGAATTCCCAAAGGCTCTGCGCTCTGGATGAGTCTGCGCAAAAAAAGCGAGCAGCAGCGCAGAAGAAATGGATTCAGGGAATATGATGTGTACCACATGTAGTGTTCAAGGTGAAGCCCTTAGTTGACCGACTTCAGTATCATTTCAATTTTGTAAAAAAATCACATGAATAAAACGAAAGCCGACAAGGTAAATGTTTACGCCTATCTGACACCAGACCCTTTGGATGAGGATTCAACAGTGGAAACGGAATGGATGGAATGGATCCCTGGTTTTAATGCCCAGGAGGACGAGGATGGGTCTCATCCATTTTTCCGTGACGAAAATATTGCTTTGCTCAAGGCAATTGAACTCACTACTGTATCTCATTTCCGGAAAAGTTTGAGAAACCTTTCTGTGCTCTTGACCAACCACTTGTTCGATCATATCCAGATTGCGATTGATCACCTGGGTATTGTTTGCAGAGACACGTCGGTGGCGTCCTATGATTACGGGAATTCCCAACCTGAAATGGGTAAATACGTCATGCATGCCTCACGGTCATTGGTGTCTGCTTACATCAAGGCGGGGCATGATTTGACCAAATTGAGCCCTTACACAGCAGTTACCTGGGAGCATGAAATCATTCATTTGCTTGACCATTGGGAGGTTGTAAAGTCTTGCGTGTATAAATCTTCAGCATTGGCAATCAATAAATTCACCTATTATCTTTTGTCGTACCGCAATGAAGGCCTTGCTGATCTATTCTATCTATTGAATGGTCGCTACCATGAGGTCAATTCGATTGAAGCTGCTAAAACTGCATTTGATTCTGCAGTGCAGCGCGTGCAGCATAAAATGCTTGAGAAAGATATGACCGATGACGAGTGGAATCAGGAGATTTTTTCTGAAATGGATTGTTATGAAGCCGGTCCCTGGCTCATGTTGGATTTGCTTCGCAGTTTTGAAGGCTGTTGGCATGAGCGGCTGATTGATGAAGCCCTGCTCCAAATTACTAAACGCGAGCCATTGTCGCATCTGAAAACTTTATACATCATCCGTATTGCCCTGAGGGTGAAGACGGAAGATTTTCTGGATTACATTATGCCCCTTGTTCCAAAATACAAGCAAACTGTACATGCAGAATTACTGGATCAGTTGGTTCTCAATTAATAAGATGACCATGACATTTGGAGAATTGATTAAAAAGTATACCTGGGATCAGTTGAAGGATTTGTTTTTCAACCTATATCCTGATGAGGTTGTTCGGCTAAGACACTATGCCAAAGCTTACACTGATTTGATGAAAGTGAAGCCATTGCCTACAAAATATGAGTTGCATGTTAAGCTCATCATTTATGATAGGGAAACCAATGTGTATACTGGAAGTGTTTATGGTGTGATACCGGACCTTAAACCCGAAGGAGATGAATTCTTTATCAATGAATTTTCAATTGAACTTACCGACTGGGGAGAGTGGGTTTCGATGCCCATTCATGAATCAACCTTGCAAAGCATGCCTGAGCAAGAAATCATTGCCCATTGCATGCACGAGTTGACTTGGTGCGGGTACACCAATGCCTATATTCAAACCCAATTGAAACGGAACGCCAACTAAGTAACATTAAAATTTGAAATATGACTGCCAAGCACATCAACAACATTTTCGAACTTAAAAACGTAAAAGAAATCATGCCTAAAGGAAAAAAACAAAATTGGGATTCAAAATTTACAGCCTTGCACCTGCTGCTTGAGCAGATCAGGGAGAAGTACCACCAACTGGACGACGAAAAGCAAAAGTCTTTTCTTGAAGTAGTAGTAGGTGCAGCCATTTTTTATCTTCCCAGCACATTGGGATTGCATTTCAGCGGTTACACCAGTGTTGCAGCGTTGAAAGGGTATGTAAAGGGACAAAGACGGGTAAAAGACCATATTTACCCCAGGAAGCAGGCGGCAGTTGCCTTGTTGAATCAGTCTTTTTCGCTGGATGATCTCAAAGTAAAGTACCATCAAGAGTTGGCACAGTTCATGTATGTGACCAGTACGGAGAACAGTCTGCTGGTGAACTTCCATCAGGACCATTCAGACCACGATACTGCCATGGCTGCCAACAGCATCCAGAAGTTCCCAATGGCTCAACAAGGCAAGTTCAGGAACCACAAGGAGTTGAATGATTTTATTGTTCATATCCGACAATACGATGTGGATGCGCTTGATGTGAAGCAGCTCAGTCAATTGCTGGATGAGTTCAGGAAAAAAGCCGCTTGATGTTGCAAATCAAATGAGTATTCAATAAATTTAATCAACGCTAACAAAAAACACTAGTTATGTCCATCGTCATCTACCTCATTGCCGGAGCATTTATTGGTATCCTTGCAGGCTGGCTCCTGGCCAAATCTACTACTTCCAAATCCATGCAAGCTGCAACTGCTTTATTGATGCAAGATAAAAATGCAACCCTTGCTGAACTTCAGTC
>JBDLTO010000322.1:0-3476 GCA_039805815.1 Bacteroidota bacterium
GCTGAACAGTCGCAAATCATCCTCAATCAGTCAAAACTTCAGAAAATACCAACACTGGGTTATTCGCTGACACATGGATTCTCATTTGGACGAACACTTGACCGTACAACCAACGTTTTTACCAGCCGTTCAGCGATGTTTGAACAGATGTCTTTGCAGTCCAATGTGCTCTTGTATAATTTCAACAGCAGAAAAAACAATGAAGCTGCCAGTCAGCTTAACATGGAAGCTGATAAAGCAACCATCGAAAAAATAAGGAATGACATAGGCCTCAGTATTGCTCAGCAATACCTGCGTGCGCTATTGAGTTACGAGCAGGTTGAAATAACCCGTGTGGTTTTTGAGCAAACCAAGGCTCAGTATGGCAATACCAGGAAGTTGGTAGATGCAGGCAGTCTGCCTGAGCTCAATGCTGCTGAACTGGAGGCAACTGTTTCAAGAGACAGTGCAATCTATGTGCAGGCGATATCCAATGCTGAGCTCGATAAACTTTCCTTGAAAGCTTTGTTGAATCTTCCTGCAGACCAGGACTTTGAACTTGCCATTCCGGATGTGGATAAGATTCCGGTTGATAATATTTTGACTATAAAGCCAGATCAGGTTTATGAAATTGCACTAACATCCCAGCCCCAGATCAAAGTCAATGACCTCCGGATGAGGGCTTCCCAGAAATCTCTTCTTGTAGCTGAGGCGCAGATGAAGCCATCTATTTCTGCATTCGGACAGCTTGCTACAAATTTCAACCAGTTTCTGATGAAGAATACGGGTATTGAATACCTTGGTGAGCAGGTTACGGGTGCTTATGTCAAACAAGGGGCTGTACTTGTTCCCGTTTTTGCACCCAATTACGCTCCCAAGTTTGTGGACAGGTCTTTTGGAGAATACTGGAATGGCTTCGGAAAGCAGCTCAGGGATCAGTTTGGCCAGGGACTTGGTATTTCAATTAACGTGCCTATTTTCAATAGCGGACAAGCCAGGAGCAATATGCAGCGTGCCAGGTTGGACATAAAAAGAAACGATTTGGCCATCAGCCGGGATAAACTTCAGCTGAAGCAGGATATCTATACCGCCTTTTACAGTGCCAGCGGTGCTTTCCAGACATTTATGGCCAGGGAGAAGGCGATGAAAACTGCTGAAAGGTCATTTGAGCTAGCTTCCAGGAGGTATGAATTGGGTGTCATGCAAACCATTGAATGGCTTTCAAATCAGAATAACCTTACCCGTGCAAAGCTCGACAGGGTCATTGCACAATATGAATATGTTTTCAGGATGAAAGTACTTGAGTTTTACAAAGGCCAGGGACTTCGTTTATAATAATCAAGAAAAAGAACAGACATGAATAAGAAATGGATATGGATCCTTTCAGGTATCGCGGTTTTGGTAATAACCTTGCTCGTGTTAAAGAAAACGGGTGTTATTGGCAAGGAAGAAGGCACCAAGGTAGTTGTAGAAAAGGCTACCCGAATGGACATTACCGAAGTGGTAACAGCAAGTGGAAAGGTTTATCCCGAAATTGAACTTAAGATTAGTCCGGATGTATCCGGCGAGATCGTTCAACTCACTGTTCAGGAAGGCGATAGCGTTACCAAAGGGCAACTCCTGGCTATGGTATATGCAGATATTTATGCAACCCAGCGTGATCAGGCAGCAGCAGGTGTGGCTCAACAGATGGCTCAGGTAGAAAATGCTACGGCTTCGCTTGCATCATTTAAAGCAAGGCTTGATCAGGCAGAAAGGCAATATATCCGCCAGAAGCAGTTGTTTCAGGAAAAGGTGATTTCAAAGTTGGAGTTTGAGCAATCTGAAAATACTTTTCTGACCACAAGGGCCGATTATAATGCAGCCACACAGTCGATTAAGAGCGGACAGGCTTCTGTGGCAAGTGCCAGGGCCAGTTTGCAGCGGGCCGATAAAGACCTTGGCAGAACAAGTGTATATGCACCTATGAGTGGTATTGTCTCTTTGCTCAATGTAAAAAAAGGCGAAAGGGTTGTGGGTAATTCCATGATGGCCGGCACCGAGATGTTGCGTATTGCAGACATGCGGGTTATTGAAGTCAGGGTTGATGTGGGTGAAAATGATATTCCCAAAGTAACAATTGGTGATACTGCCCTTGTTGAAGTAGATGCTTACAACAAGCGTAAGTTCAAAGGAATTGTTACGCAGATCTCCAGTACCAGTAGAGGAACTGGTGGCGCAGTGATGACAACATCTACTGATGCCACAAACTATGAAGTTAGAATCAGACTTATACCTGAATCTTACGCAGACCTCCTCAATCCTGCAAAATCAAAAAGTTTTCCATTCAGGCCCGGAATGAGTGCAAATGCAGATATCCAAACCAATACACACAGTAAAGTTGTTGCTGTTCCCATCAATGCCGTTACTACGAGGGATAAGTCAGACACACTTCCGGTAGGTAAGGATGCACAAGTAAGTAAAAAAGAAGAGAAAAAAACAGAAGGTGAAAGTACTGATGAGCCAGCAATAGCAAAGATAGACGAGTTGGAAGAGGTTGTGTTTACATTGCAGAAAGATGGTACCGTTAAAAGGGTAAAAGTGAAATCGGATATACAAGACCTCAACCACATTGAAATTCTTGATGGACTGAAGGAAGGTGATGAAGTGATTGTGGGTCCATACAGTACAGTAAGTAAAATCCTTCGCAGTGGAATGAAAGTTAAGGTTGTTAAAAAGGAAGAGTTATTTGAGGTGAAGAAATAATAAAGTACTTTCATCAAAGCCGGGTTCATGAAGATTGGAGTGATAGGCAGCGGTAGCTGGGGAACTGCACTTGTTAAAATAATAACAGACAATGGGCATGATGTAATCTGGTGTGTACGTTCTGAGAAAACAGCTGTACATGTTAAGCAGAGGCATCATAATCCCAAATACCTCAGCTCTGTATATTTTGCACCTGATCACTTAACAGTTACAACGGATGTCACTGAAGTCTATACAAATGCTGAATGGGTTGTGTTGGCAGTACCTTCGGCATTTGTATCAGGCTATATCAATCCCTACCTGGATAAAGAAATCAAAGGTCTGCGCATAATCTCTGCAGTAAAAGGGATGGTGCCGGAAGAAATCAAATTGTTGAATCAATACCTTGAGGAAAATAAGCGATTTCAGCCGGCACACTACGTAACTGTTATGGGGCCTTGCCACGCAGAAGAAGTGGCTGCGGAGAAACTTTCTTACCTGACTTTTGCAGGCCAAGACGCTGATTTGGTTCAGCAGGTGGCGTCTGTATTTAACAACGATTATGTCAATACCGTTACGAGTTCTGATGTTAATGGTGTGCAATATGCCGCTATTCTCAAAAATATCTATGCAGTAGGTATAGGGATTGCACACGGTCTGGGTTACGGGGATAATTTTCAAAGTGTTTTTGTTGCCAATGCCGCAGGAGAGATGACCCGTTTTTTGTCTGCAATTAGCGGTGACAGCATTGGGCAGATCGACTATTCCGCTTC
>JBDLTO010000323.1:0-22057 GCA_039805815.1 Bacteroidota bacterium
AACATTACTTTGCCTAGAGGCAGGCGATAAAATGGACCCGCTGAAACGCTATTCCAGTGCCAATGTAGAACTGCGTGCTCAGGGCATTGGCAATATGCTGTCTGGTCTGATTGGCGGATTACCAATGACTTCAGTAATCGTTCGAACAACTGCCAATATCAATGCAGGTGCAAAGAGTAAATGGTCGGCCATCTTCCACGGCATCTTCCTGTTGCTAGCAGTTATTGCCATACCTGGCCTGCTTAACAAAATCCCTATGGCAAGTCTTGCTGCCATTCTTATCATGATCGGACTCAAACTGGCCAGTCCGAAAGTGTTCAAACACATATGGCACTCCGGTAAACACCAATTCGTACCCTTCATCATCACTGTCTTAGCAGTGGTATTCACCGACCTGCTCAAAGGTGTGGGTATCGGACTTGTAGTAAGTGTTTTTTATATCCTGGCAGGAAATATGAAACTGGCTTATTTTTTCAGAAAAGAAAAACACCATGAAGGAGAAACCATTCACATCGACCTCGCACAGGAAGTTTCATTCCTCAACAAAGCAGCGATCAAACAAACACTCGGCGCATTACCTGAAAACAGCACAGTAGTGGTGGATGCCGCCAATACTGTTTACATAGACCATGATGTACTGGAACTCTTGCGAGATTTTGTGAATTATGGCTCGAAAGAAAAAAACATCAATATCACGCTGATGAATTTCAAAGATGCGTACAAGATGGGCGAGTTCACGCATGTGCATTCAGAAAAAGATTGACCAATGAAAAAACAAAAATTAACAAAATCAAAAAATTATATGAAAGCGTACGAAAAATTACTCGAAAGCAACAAGAATTGGGCCAGTACAAAAGTTAAGGAAGATCCAGAATTTTTCTCCAGACTGGCGACTGTACAAAGCCCGGAATATCTTTGGATAGGCTGCAGCGACAGCCGCGTTCCACCCAATGAAATCACTGGTACATCACCCGGAGAAATCTTCATCCATAGGAATATTGCCAATATGGTGGTGCATACTGACCTGAACATGCTTTCTGTATTGCATTATGCTGTAAATGTGCTGAAAGTAAAGCATGTGATTGTTTGCGGACACTATGGTTGTGGAGGGGTAAAAGCGGCCATGAGCCAAAACTCCTTTGGTATCATCAACAAATGGCTCCGCAACATCAAGGACGTGTACCGCATCCACCGGGAAGAATTTTACAGCATAGCAGATGAAAACAAGCGGGTTGACAGGCTGATTGAATTGAATGTCATGGAGCAGGTCATGAACCTGGCCAAGACTTCCATTATTCAGGAGGCATGGAAAGAACGCCAAGGCCCCCACCTGCACGGTTGGGTATATGGACTCGCAGACGGAATCATCAAACCCATCATGGAAATGGAGCCTGGATCAAAAATAGATCCGATCTACGAATTCGATAACCTCTGATCAAAGTGATTATCGCTTAATCCCTGGCATCAATTGCAGTACAAAGCGCATCAAAAATGCTATCGATTGAACCTAGTCCGTTGATGTGCACCACTTTATCGAGGTGCCTGTAATGATCAGCAACGGCAAGTGTTTCATTTTTATAGACATTGATGCGCTTTTGCTGTATGGCAGGGTCAGCATCGTCTGTTCTGCCAGACGTCTTTGACCTGTTCAACATCCTTGCCATCAGCTCCTCATCCGGAACATCCAATGCAAGCATGAGGTCAATATGGGATTCATGGCTCATGAGGAGGTTATCAAGCGCCTCGGCCTGTGCTTTTGTCCTGGGGAAACCATCAAAAAGAAAACCATGCACACCCGGATTGGCCGTAATGGCTGCATCCACCATGCCAATCACCACTTCATCAGGAACAAGCTGACCGGCATCCATAAAAGATTTTGCCTTTAAGCCAAGTTCAGTCTGATTAGTTATCTCAGCACGCAAAATATCACCTGTAGAAAGGTGCTTGAAACCATACTGTGCAATCAGTTTTTCTGACTGAGTGCCTTTACCACTGCCGGGAGGACCAAATAGAATGATATTGAACATATTGTTGCCTTACTGGTTATTAATAAAATTCAAAAATTGGAATAAATCATTGGAATTGATGCATTCCTTTAACAAAATCCTTAGGCAAATATAATTACATTTATAAGGATTGTAAACTGAATCAACATGAAATTGAAAAGCGTCATCATCATCACCCTGGCCATGGCCAATATCCATTGTGGACAAGCTCAGGATCAAAACAAAAAAACAGAACCTAAGATGAGTAACTCAGCCTCAAATCCAGCTTTCAACAGAAAGAGTGAAGAAAAAATAGAGATGCCTGAAGAAAAGTGGAAGGAAATACTGACTCCCGAACAGTATTATATTGCCAGGCAGAAAGGAACAGAACGTCCCTGGACCAGCAAGTTTGAAAAATTTGATGAAAAGGGTACCTACTTTTGTGCAGCCTGCGGCAATACCCTGTTCCAAAGCAATACCAAATTCGACAGTGGCTGTGGATGGCCCAGTTTCTTTGAGCCTGTCAATAAAAAAAGCATCATCTACACTCCCGATAACTCACATGGCATGAAACGCACTGAAGTGCAATGTGGCCGATGCAAAGCTCACCTGGGTCACGTTTTTGATGATGGTCCGCCCCCAACCGGACTCCGCTACTGCATCAATGGGGTGATATTGGGGTTTGAGAAGGGGAAGTGAGTTGTGAGTTGTGGGTTGTGGGTTGTGAGTTGTTGGTTGTGGGTTGTGAGTTAACTGATAACCCAGAACCGAGAACCGAGAACCAACAACCGAGAACCGACAACCCACAACCTACATCAGTCTTATTTCGCCTGATCCATCTCAGCAAAGATGGTGATTTCCACATCCTTACCAACTACTGCTCCACCGGCTTCGATGGCTGGATTGAATTTTTGTCCGAATGCCAGACGGTCAATTGTACCTTTTGCCTTGAAACCGGCTTTGATACCCTTACCTGTATTTACCTGTCCACCATAAGTAACATCAAATGTTACAGATTTGGTTACATCACGGATTGTCAAATCACCAGTTAATGCATATTTGTTACCGCCCAATGGCTTCATAGACTTACTTACAAAAGTCATCTTGGGGAACTTCTCTGCATTGAAGAAATCATCACCCTTCAAGTGACCATCCCTGCGCTCATTGTCGGTATTGACAGAAGCAACATCCACACTGAAGTTTACAACTGCGTCAGAAAGGTCTGCTTTTGAAGCTACCAGGCTGCCTTCAAACATTTTGAAAGAACCTTCCACCTCTGATACCACCATGTGAGATACGGTGAACTTCACATTGGAATGCACTTTGTCGAGGTTCCATTTGGTCTGCGCCTGAATACCCAACACCGCAACGATGAGGGCTACTGAAAGTACGAGCTTTTTCATTTTTTAATTTTTTTTGATGTTTAAACACTAAATTAGAACGTTTCAAGATTACGTCCAAATTAATTGCAAAAGTTAGACACATAAATGAGGATTTTGTTCAGCAAAAAGAAATTTTCAGTCAATCGTATTAATCCATAATTTACAGCACACAGAATCACAATAACATGAGAAAATGTATTTCCCTCCTTTTCATGCTGTCAGTTTCGTTGTTCAGCGTGGCTCAGCAGGTTAAATTAGAGCAATTAAAATCCTGGAAACCCAGAAATATCGGTCCGGCTGGCATGAGCGGTCGTATCACCACCATCGACGCCGTAGTAGCAGACCCCAACCAGATCTGGCTGGGTGCTGCATCAGGAGGTGTATGGAAAACCCACAACGCAGGTGCAAGCTGGGAATCAGTATTCGATGAACAACCCATCCTCAATATAGGATCCATCGCCATTCAACAATCCAACCCCTCTACGGTATGGGTAGGAACGGGCGAAGGCAACCCACGAAATTCCATCAGCCTGGGCGAAGGCATTTACAAAACCATCGACGGCGGTGCCTCCTGGAAGCGGATGGGACTGGAAAAAACACGCAACATCCACCGCATCATCGTAGACCCCTCCAATCCCAACACCGTATATGCAGGTGCCATCGGTAACCCTTACGCAGAACATCCTGAAAGAGGCGTTTTCAAAACCACCGACGGTGGTGAAACCTGGAATAAAATCCTGTTCACCAACGACACTTCTGGTGTGGCCGATATGATCATGGATCCCTCCAACCCCAATAAACTCTTTGTTGCCATGTGGCAGCACCGCCGCACACCCTGGAGCCTAAGCAGTGGCGGTTCCGGAAGCGGACTATACATGACCTACGATGGTGGGAAAACCTGGAAAAAACTGGGTGAAAAAGAAGGACTTCCAGCCGGCAATTACGGTCGTATCGGACTGGCTATATCCCGCAACAACCCTAACAGGGTGTACGCTTTGGTGGAAGCCACCAAAAATGGTCTCTATAAAAGCGATGATGGTGGCAAAAGCTGGTCGCTCATGAACAGCAATCCCGAATTCGTATCCACCAGGCCTTTCTATTTTCAGGAAATCGCCTGCGACCCTGAAAATGAAAACCGGCTATGGCTTATCTACCAGATGATTTCCAAAAGCGATGATGCTGGCAAAAACTTTGAAGTGGTCATCCCCTACAACGGTATCCACCCAGACCACCATGCCTTCTGGATCCACCCCACCAACCCCAACTTCATCATCGATGGCAATGATGGTGGCATCGGTATCACCCGCGACAAAGGAAAAACATGGTTGTTTGATGAAAAACTACCGGTTGGACAATTCTACCACATCAATGTAGACAATGAAATGCCCTATAATGTGATGGGTGGCATGCAAGACAATGGTACCTGGCGCGGACCAGCCTATACCTGGATGAGCGGCGGCATCAAGAATTACTATTGGGAAAATATCTGGGGTGGAGACGGCTTCGATGCCATGGCCGACCCAGATGACGCCAATTGGATCTATGCCATGAGTCAGGGTGGTTCCGTAGGCAAATACAATGTCAAAACCGGTGAAAGCTGGTACATCAAACCGCCGGCACCAGACCTGAAAACCATGCTTCGCTTCAACTGGAACTCAGGTATGGCTCAAGACCCAACCAATACATCAACTATTTATTACGGGAGCCAGTTCCTACACCGCTCCACCAATAAAGGGGCATCATGGGAAATAATCTCTCCCGATCTGACTACCAACGACAGTGCAAAAATAGACCAGACAAACAATGGTGGTATTTCCATCGACATTACTGGCGCTGAAAACTATTGCACCATCCTCACCATCGCTCCTTCTGCAAAAGACAAAAATGTAATCTGGGTAGGAACAGATGATGGCAATGTGCAAATGACAAGAGATGGTGGCAAAACCTGGACCAACTTCAGGGGTAAAATACCAGGATTGCCAGTTGGTGCATGGATACCACAGGTTCAGGCATCCAGACATAATGCAGGTGAAGCCTTCGTGGTGGCCAATGACTACCGGAGAGGCGACTTCAAACCCTATATCTTCCGCACAACGGATTATGGCAAAACCTGGACAAGGCTGGCGGATGAAAAGAAAGTCACCGGCTATGCACTCTGTGTTTTACAAGACCCAACAGAACCTAACCTGATTTTTGCAGGAACCGAACAGGGACTTTGGGTGAGCATGGACAATGGTGCAACCTTCCAACAATGGAAGAATGGCTACCCCAGTGTATCCACATACGACCTCGCTATCCAGGAAAGAGAGGCTGACCTGGTCATCGCCACTTTCGGCCGTGCCCTCTGGGTTTTGGATGATATCCGTCCGCTCAGGAAACTCGCTGCTAACAAAGGTATTGCCAGCAAAACCTTCACAGCCTTTGAAACCAAAACAGCTGTGCAAGCCCAATACCGCAATGCCCCTGGTTATGAATGGAGCACATGGGGAATTTGGGATGCGGAAAACAGGGCATCGGGAGCACCTATCTCATTCTTTATCAAACAGGATAGTGATAGCACTGCTAAAAAAGATACTGTAACAGTTAAAATATACAACGATAAAAACGAAGTCATACGTAACCTGAAATGGACTGCCGAAGCTGGCTTAAACCGGAACACCTGGGGCATGGAAGAACGTGGATTTCGTTCTCCCGGAAGCGGTGGTGGTCGCAGGATGGGCGGAGGCGGCGGAGGCCGTGGCAGCGCAGAACCAGGCGGACAGCAAGTATTACCTGGCACCTTTAAAGTAGTGATGAGCTATAAAAATGAGAAAGACTCAACCATGGTGACGGTTATTGACGATCCCCGACTGGGTAATCGCAATCCCATCAAATTGGCACAAGCTGCACTCAGGGCTGAATTGAAAAAGAGTGGAGATAAACTATCTGAAATAACTGACCTGCTCAGTGAAGCTGAAGAAGCAGCAAAAAAAGTTGATGGTTATATAGCCGGCATGAAAGGCAAAGAAATTGATTCTCTGAAAAAAAGTGGTAAGGAACTGAATGAGGCCATAAAAACAATGCGCGAATTCCTGAATGGTAGACCACAGACCAAGCAGGGATATGGACAGGTTCCGCAAATCACCGTGATGAATCAATACCAGCAAGCCAACAGTGCTATCAGTTCCAAAGCAATCGAACCCGGTGCTCAGGAAAAAATGCTTGTAGCAAGGGCAGCAGGACTTGTTGAAGAAGCAGTGAAAAAGTCAGAAAACTTTAAAAATGGCATCTGGAAAAAATACCAGGAACAGGTGAAAGCTACTAAGCTAGATCCGTTTGGAAAATAATTTCTAATCCTTAGGCACGAGACGGTAGGTTTTAAAACTTATCCCTCGTGCCTTTTTACTCTTCCCTCATCCCTCTTCCCTCATCCCTCTTACCTGGCTGTATGTCAATTCCTATTTATCAAAAACTGAAATGGTTTAAGTCCCTTTGGTTTCAGTGCCTTGGAGATTGTTACATTATCGTGTAAAACCTTGTAACGGTTCACATCAATCAATTCGTAAGAAGTAAAGTATGTTGGGGAAGTCTCAACCTGAAAAAGGAGCATATTGATTGTATCGATCTCACGTTGTATCGATAAACCTGTCCTTTGCTCATCTCTCTTGAGCAGAATCAAATCTCTTTTAAATTTTTTCATGTCTTTTCAATATCCAACGAATCCTTGTTTCGCCGGGCAACTGCATTTATTTTTTTTAAGTGCGGTGCAGGACATAACCATGAAGTTGACCATGGCTAGAATCAATAGGTACAGGATTTTCCGGGATATGATAGACTTTTTCAAGACAACTAATTTAATGAAATGTTTGGACTATTACAATTTTTTTATCCACCTTTGTTTTTATAAATACCTACTACTAAAATAAATAGTAAGCCTGACCATATCAAACGCGTACTTGTAGCACCTTTGGATTGGGGACTTGGACATGCTACACGGTGTATTCCTATTATCAGGTTCCTGCTTCAGGCAGGTTGTACTGTTACCCTTGCGGGTGAAAAAGAAACAGCAGAGTTACTTCAACGGGAGTTTCCGCAACTCGAAATGTTGTTTCTGAAGGGATATAGAATTAAATATCCCAAAAAAGGACTTTTTTTCATGCCAAAAATGTTTATCCAGCTCCCAAAGGTCCTGTCAGCCATAAAATATGAAAATGCATGGCTAAGGGTACAACAATCAGTTATGCAAGGCAAATGGGACCTGGTCATAAGCGATAACCGCTATGGCCTACATCACCCTAGCCTCAATACCATTATCATAACCCACCAGCTCGGAATCATATCGGGTATGGGTAAGTGGACCGATAACCTATTTGTGAAATATACCCACCGCTGGCTGAATAACTTTCAGCAAATCTGGATACCGGATTTGAAGGATGAAAACAATTTGGCTGGTAATCTTTCCAGACCAATGGTCATGCCGAAGGAGGTAAAATATATTGGTCCGCTCTCCCGCCTTGAACCCCTCCAGAGCAAGCCAGAACACATCCTCGTAATGCTTTCCGGACCTGAACCCCAGAGGTCAATCCTGGAAAGAAAACTCAATGCCCAGCTTGATAAATTGAATTATCCCTGCCTCTTTGTACGGGGTTTACCTCGAAGCAAACAAACTATTCACAACAGAAAAAATGTTGAATTTGTAAACCACCTGGATTCAGCAGAACTTGCCGCTGCAATAGCAAAGTCAAAATATGTGATCTGCCGCTCAGGATATTCCAGTATCATGGATCTGATCAGTATGGGGAAAAAAGCCCTGCTGATACCCACACCCGGACAAACAGAACAAATTCACCTTGCTGAACACCTGCATCAAAAAGGCTGGTTTGCCATTGTTAGCCAAAAAAATCTTGACCTAAGCTTGGCAGATCAACTCATAGCCTCAGCTCATACACCACTTCCGATCATGGGAGTAGATGGCTACAAGCAGGCTTTATCTGAATTGGGCATCCAATAACCTGATGTTGGCACCAAACACTATTTCATTTAAATTGTATAAATAAAATATTCATCATTATCCTGGATGGCGTTGAGGAGTAATGGAGAAATCCTATAATAAATAAAAATTCAGTCGTCAATTCAACACTTTAAATTGCATATAACAATTAATCAAACCAATCCACAAATGAGAAAGATCTGTCTAGCCATCCTGATGGGATGCTTCAGTCTCTCCCTCTTCGCCCAACCAACCTTTCCAGTGAATGGTGTTGGCGATGAGCGGATGACTACATTCGCATTTACACATGCCACCATTGTAAAAGACCCTCAAAACAGCCTGCAAAATGCAACTATGCTGGTCCGCAATGGGAAAATTATCGCCATCGGAACAAACGTAAATGTGCCTGCTGATGCAATCATAACAGACTGCTCAGGCAAAACCATTTACCCCTCTTTCATAGATATTTATGCCGATTATGGTATGCCTGCACAATCTCAAGGAGCCGCAGGTTTCGGAAGGGGTTTTGGAGCAGCGCAATTGACCTCGAACCAAAAAGGTGCCTATGGATGGAATCAGGCAATCAAAGCAGATGTAAACGCCTCAACCATTTTCGTTTCAGACGAAACAAAAGCTAAAAGCCTGCGTGACCAGGGTTTTGGGGCAGTACTTACACACCAGCGTGATGGTATTGCCAGGGGTACCGGAACATTTGTTTCGCTGTCTGGCAAAAAAGAAAATCTATCCATCCTGAAAGAAAAAGCATCTGCTCATTACTCATTCAACAAAGGCAGTTCAACACAATCTTACCCATCGTCCATGATGGGTTCTATTGCCTTGCTCAGACAAACCTACATCGATGCAAACTGGTATAAAAACAATAGCGAAAAGGAAGGAATCAACCTGAGCCTTATCGCCTGGAACAATACCCAGCAGCTACCTCAGATATTTGAAGCAAACGACAAATGGAACGGACTGCGCGCAGACCGTATCGGTGATGAATTTGGGGTTCAATACATCCTCAAAACCAGCGGAAATGAATACCAGCGTACGCAAGAATTGGCTGCCACAGGTGCAACCCTCATTGTTCCGCTCAACTACCCCATGGCTATGGATGTGGAAGATCCCAATGATGCCCGCTTTGTATCACTCGCAGACATGAAACACTGGGAACTTGCACCAACCAATGCTGCCGCTCTTGAAAAAGCTGGTATTAAATTCTGCCTCACTACAGCAGACCTGCGTGCACCCTCCGCTTTTATGGGTAACCTGAGAAAGGCTATCGAAAACGGACTTTCAGAAACAAGAGCATTGGAAGCACTTACAACTACGCCCGCTGCAACACTTGGCGTTTCGAATATGATTGGCAGCCTTGAACAAGGCAAACTTGCCAACTTCATCATCACCACAGGTAATGTTTTCAATGAAAAAACAGCTATCCTTGAAAACTGGGTACAAGGCAGCCGTTTCGCCGTAAAAACCGATAAATGGACTGATGCATCCGGTAAATACACCCTGGCTATCCAAAGTACTTCTGGTTCAAAAAACTATAATCTGGAAGTAAAATCAGCCACTGCGGCCAGTATCATCGCAACAGACACCATCGCAACAAAATTCAGCTTTGATGGCAAAGTGGTTAAGTTTAGCTTCAGTCCTGAGAAAAAATCCAAAAACGCACTGCGCCTGAGTGGTATCAGCAATGGTAATGTGTGGAATGGTTATGGTGAAGACAGCGAAGGCAATAAGCTGACTTGGACAGCCACACCTTCCGGTAGCCTTGCTTCTACAACAAAACCAGATTCTGCAAAGAAAAAAGAAGCAGCCAAACTGGGCGAAGTAACTTATCCATTTACGCCTTATGGCTGGTCCGAAGCGCCAAAACAGGAATCTATACTTTTCAAAAATGCAACAGTTTGGACCAACGAGAAAGAAGGTAAGCTGGAAGGTGCAGACGTTTTGATCCGGGATGGAAAAATAGCTCAGGTTGGTAAAGGCTTGCAGGATGCTTCTGCTAAAGTTATTGATGCAACCGGTAAACACCTATCTCCGGGTATTATCGATGAACACTCCCATATAGCTGCTTCATCTATCAATGAAGGCGGACAATCCGTTACCTCAGAAGTGAGAATAACTGATAACCTAAATCCCGATGACATCAATATCTACCGCCAGCTGAGTGGTGGCGTTACTTCCTCCCACATCCTCCATGGTAGCGCAAATACCATCGGTGGTCAAACACAACTGATCAAACTCCGTTGGGGTGCAAATGACGACAAACTCAAATTCGAAGGATCAGACGGCTTTATAAAATTTGCATTGGGTGAAAACGTAAAGCGATCTTCATCTACACAAGGCAATCAGCGATTCCCAGATACCAGGATGGGTGTTGAGCAGGTTCTGGTTGATGCTTTCAACAGAGCGAAGGATTACGAGGCTGCTGTAAAAGCAGCAGCAGCTCCTGCCGCCACTACCATAAAAGGGAAAAAGACAACAGCCCCTGCTGTTGATCCATACAGCACTGTGCGTCGTGATCTTGAACTGGAAGCGCTGGTGGAAATCCTTAACAAAAAACGTTTCATCACCTGCCACTCCTATGTACAAAGTGAAATCACTGCAGCACTGCGGGTGGGCGACAAATATGGCTTCACCGTCAACACCTTCACACATATCCTTGAAGGTTATAAAGTTGCAGACAAGATGAAAGCTCATGGCGCAGCTGCATCAACATTCTCAGACTGGTGGAATTACAAAATGGAAGTTGTGGATGCAATTCCTTACAATGCAACCATCATGTCTAAAGTTGGTGTTAATGTGGCTATAAACTCTGATGATGCTGAAATGGCCCGTCGTCTTAACCAGGAAGCAGCCAAAAGTATCAAATGGGGCGGCATGTCTGAAGAGGATGCACTGAAGATGGTTACACTCAATCCTGCCAAAATGCTGCATATTGATAGCCGCGTTGGAAGTATCAAAGCTGGTAAAGATGCAGATCTGGTGCTCTGGAGTGATAACCCCCTGAGTATCTATGCCCGTGCCGAGAAGACCATTGTAGATGGTTTTGTTTACTTTGACAGAGAAAAAGACGCAGAAATGCGTAAAAAGCAAACAGCTGAAAGAAACAGGTTGATACAGAAAATGAATGGTGAAAAAAGGTCAGGTGGGCCGGTATCACCAGCCACTCCCAGCTATTCCATTTTGCTGAATTGTGGTGATCACGATCACAGCCACGGTCTGCTTACAATTGAAAAGGATTAATCAGTATCAAAAATTAGAATATGAAAAAGTCAATTATATACCTTCTTTCCTGCCTTGCAATTGGTACAACCATGCAGGCACAGGAATCAGTTTATCCCGCAAAGAAACAGGATGGTGCGGTTTACATCATGAATGGAACCGTGCATGTTGGCAACGGTCAGGTGCTGAACAATACTTCCATTGAAATTAAAGATGGAAAAATATCAGCTATCGGCACCAATATCACTCCTGCTGCAGGTTCCACTGTAGCAGATGCAAAAGGAAAACATATCTATCCGGGTTTGATTCTTTCCAATTCCAACCTCGGATTGGTTGAAGTAAACAGCGTTCGGGCTACAGCAGATGCAGTTGAAATTGGGGAATACAACCCTTCTGTAAGATCACTTGTTGCGTATAATACGGATTCTAAAGTGATCAACACACTCAAAGCCAATGGCATCACTTTTGCCAATATTGTGCCACAGGGCGGAACCATCAGCGGTTCTTCTTCTGTTGTTCAACTGGATGCCTGGAATTGGGAAGATGCAGTTTACGCTGCAGATAACGGCATTCACCTCAACCTGCCTAGCCTGTACAACAGACCAAACCCCTACGCTGCATTCATGGGCATGCGTGAACCACAGGGAGACCCTGTGAAGCGTGGATTGGATCAGATTGAAGAAATCAAGCAATTCCTGCGTGCTGCAAAATCCTATGGAACAGAAACATCCCATACTTCGACTAACCTCAAATTTGAAGCGGTACAGGGACTCTTTTCCAAAAAGCAAAAGCTTTACATCCACTGTGATGTGGTGCGGGAAATTCTGGCAGCCATCGACTTCAAAACAGAATTCGGATTCGATATCGTACTGGTAGGTGCTTCTGAAAGTGTTCAAGTTGCAGACCTGCTCAGGAAAAATGAAATCCCCGTGATTTTAAGCCAAATGCATGCACTACCCACGCTGGCAGATGATGGTGTGGATCTTCCTTACCAAACACCTGCATTGCTTCAAAAGGCCGGTGTATTATTCGCCATCAATGACGAGGACGGTCAGCATCGTGGAAAGAACCTGCCCTTCAATGCAGGAACTGCCGTTGCTTATGGCTTAACCAAAGAACAGGCACTTTCAGCCATCACCTTAAATGCTGCTAAAATCCTCGGTATTGCAGACAGAACAGGATCACTTGAAACTGGCAAGGATGCCAACGTTGTTATCAGTGAAGGAGATATCCTAGACATGCGTTCAAGCCAAATCACCCTTGTGATGATAGGTGGAAGGATTGTAAGTCTAACGGATAAGCACAAGCAGTTGTATGACCGTTATGTTTATAAATATGGATTGAAATAATATTAATATCCCCTCACGTCACGTTTCTCCATGAAATTGATGAAAGCCCTGTTAACAACCTTGTTACCGCCCGGAGTGGGATAATTTCCGGTAAAATACCAGTCGCCCTTATTTCCGGGGCAGGCGTCATGAAGGTCCTCGATGGTTTGGTAAATCACCTCCACGGGGACCTTTACTTCTTTAGGGGTTATCAGTTCTGCAATTTTAGCAGATATCTCCTGGGGCGTAAATCCGGCATAAACAAGCCTTACAACATTTTCTGTATGGAGCAGACCAGCCTCTTCCAGGCTTTTGCAGCGTGCATATAATTCATCGAGCAACCCAAGTTGATTTCTATCTTGCAAAAGTGCAAGTGCGGCTTTGAATGCAATGAAATCACCAATCTTGCTCATATCAATGCCATAGCAGTCAGGATACCTGATCTGAGGCGCGGAAGAAACAATGATTATCTTTTGCGGATCAAGCCGAGAAAGCATCCTTACGATACTTTCTTTCAGGGTTGTACCCCTTACAATCGAGTCATCAATCATCACAAGCGTATCCACGCCTTTCTGTACAGTTCCATAAGTGATGTCATACACATGTTGAACCATTTCAGAACGGTTGGCGTCCTCAGTAATGAAGGTCCGCATCTTAACATCTTTGATAGCTACTTTTTCTACCCTGATCTTGCGGTTGATCATCTCCTCCAACTTCTCCGGATCAATTTCATTACCCCAAGCTGCTATGCGCTGGAACTTTATCTGATTGAGGTAGTCCTCCATGCCTTTCAGCAGCCCGTAAAAGGCGACCTCAGCTGTATTGGGTATGAAAGAAAAGATGGTATGTTTCAGGTCATTGTTGATGGCCTTCAACACATTGGTGCTGAGCCTGTAACCCAAGCCGATACGCTCCCGATAAATTTTTTCATCACTGCCACGGGAAAAATAAATCCGCTCAAAGCTGCAGGCTTTTCGCTCTTTTGGTTCCAAAACCTGCTCAATAGACCAGCTTCCATCACTTTTAACAATCAGTGCCTGACCGGGCATCAATTCCTTTACATCATTTTCACCAACATGAAAAGTTGTTCTGATGGCGGCACGCTCTGAAGCAGCAACAATAACATCTTCACTGATATAGTAATAAGAAGGACGGATACCATGAGCATCCCTTACAACAAAAGCATCTCCATTTCCGATCAAACCACTCACATTATAACCACCATCAAACTGGCTGAAAGCCTTTCGCAACACTTCAGCCACAGACATGTTACCCGGATTCGTTTCATCTGCCTTGACAATGAAGTGATGAACAACTTCCATCATCGCTGCCAAGTCACTTTGCTTTTGAAATTCACCTGGATCAATATTAACCAGTTTGAACAATTCTTCTGTATTGACCAGGTTAAAATTTCCTGCGAGGGCCAGGTTTCTGGCCGGAATGATATCTTTCTTGATGAATGGGTGACAGAATTCTGCATTGTTTTTACCCTGGGTACCATAGCGCAGATGCCCGAGTAATAGCTCCCCCATAAAATTGAGGTGCCCTTTCATGAGTCCAGGATGTTTCCTAAGTTCAGGCTGATAGCGCTCCAGCTCATTGATTTCTTTACCTACCTGAGCGAAAATGTCGGCTATAGCTTGAGGAGCAACACTTCTGAGGCGCTGCATAAACGGATAACCGGGTTCTGCATGTAGCTTAACAGCTGCGATACCGGCGCCATCCTGACCGCGGTTGTGCTGCTTTTCCATCAGCAGGTAGAGTTTATTCAGTCCATATAGGGCTGTTCCATATTGCTGCTGATAGTGGGAAAATGGCTTTAACAACCTGATGAATGCGAGTCCGCATTCATGTTTTATGGGATCACTCATAGCATCTACTTACTTACGTAATTCGGGAAGGCAGTCTTCAAGGATTCGCACTGCTGATAGTCTTTATCAACCATTACATAATAGGTGGGCAGCTTACCCTGAAACCACTTTTCCACAGTCCGTTCCTTTTTCTCGGCCAATGCCCGTTGTGCAACACGGTCATAATCATCACGGAGATTTTCCCTGTGGGGTTCTGTTCTGTTTTGCAGAAAAACTATTCTTACCGCCTGCTTTTCCTGCTCATCCTTGTACACCATAGGAGGAGAATATTCACCAACCTTAATTTTATCAAGATATGGAATCAGATTTTTATCGAGTTCATCGATGGTGACAAAGTTGCCTCCCTGTCCGCTCATAATTCCACCTGTAAATTTACTGTTCTGATCATCACTGAACTTATCAACGGCCTCACCAAAAGACAATGCACCTTCCACCAATTTGGTGCGCACAGAGTCAAGTTTGTTTTTTGCAACATCGATATCTTCATCCAGAATTTGTGGAACACGAAGAATATGTCTGATGACAGCATCATCGCCATTTCTGCTCACCATTTGAATGATATGGTATCCGAATTTGGATTTGATTACAGGAGAAATCTGCCCTTCTTTGAGCCTAAAAGCAGCATTCTTAAAGTCTGGATCCCAATCCTTTTGAGCTTTGTTGATTTCGTAACGACCGCCATTCTGCTTACTTCCAGGATCTTCTGAGTACAACCTGGCCATGGTTTCAAAACTTTTCATCCCAGACTCAATCTGTTTGCGGTAATCAGAAAGTTCATCCTGTGCGAATTTCTCTAACTCACGGCCAGCCTTGGGATGCATGACGATTTGCCCAATTACCAATTCAGTCTCATAAAAAGGAAGACTGTCTTTGGGTATCTTACTGTGGTAATCCTTCACTTCGTTGGGTGTAATCTTGACATATTCAACAATTTTCTCACGCATGGATTTGGCCAATCTGCCTTCACGGATAGACTTCCTGAAATCCTCTTTTACCTGGTATATTGTTCTTCCTGCAATCTGCTCAAATGCTTCCTTACCTCCATATTGCATGATAAAATAACGGATACGCTGATCAAGCTCGGCCTCCACTTCCTCATCGGATACCGGCAAGGAATCTTTTTCCGCCTGCAGGATGAGTGCCTTATCCTGCATCATCCTTTCCAGGATGAAACAATCTGCATTCTCAGGTACTTCATTGCCTCCGCGCTTCATATCATCGATGTAGTTAACCAGATCACTGCGAAGCACAATTTTATCACCCACTATGGCTATAATCTTATCTGCAAGCAGCCTCGCAGATTGTGCAGTTGCAACCTGTGCAACTGTTAGCATGAAAACAAAAAACAGTAATTTTTTCATAAACATATTCAAGTACACAATTTAACACCATTAAGGTTAATGAATAGTTATACCTCAACCCTAAACGCTCAACTCTCAACTTTATAACGTCCGCTTCACTTCTGTTTCTTCAAATGCTTCAATCACATCACCCACCCGGATATCACTGTAATTCCTAACGGTAAGTCCGCATTCCATACCTGCACTAACATCCTTGGCGTCGTCCTTGTAACGTTTCAAGCTGCCCAGCTCAGCACTTTGTCCCTCACCTCTTGGATACTCCACAATTCCATCCCGGATAACCCTGATTTTGCTGTTCCGGCTGATTTTACCATCCCGCACATAACATCCAGCAACCGTGGCTTTATCGAATTTGTATACTTCCCTGATCTCCACATTGGCCACAATTTTCTCTTCCACCTTCGGTTCGAGTAATCCTTCCATCGCACTCTTGATTTCTTCGATGGCGTTGTAGATTATGGAGTAGAGTTTTATCTGCACACCTTCATTCTCAGCTATTTTATTGGCCTGCATAGATGGACGAACATTGAAGCCCACAATGATGGCATCAGAAGCTGTTGCGAGCAAGACATCACTTTCCGTGATCTGACCAACTGCTTTGTGTACCACCTTGATGGCCACCTCAGCAGTAGACAATTTCTGAAGTGAATCACTCAATGCTTCTACTGAACCATCCACGTCACCTTTGATGATGATGTTAAGCTCTTTAAAGTTACCCAATGCAAGCCTTCTGCCAATTTCATCGAGTGTGATGTGTTTCTTAGTCCGGATACCCTGCTCACGCATGATCTGTGCCCTTCTTCCGGCAATTTCCTTGGCTTCGGATTCGTCTTGATAGACTTTAAATTTCTCACCTGCCTGTGGGGCACCATTCAATCCGAGAATGAGTACCGGTGATGAAGGAGGGATAACGTCCACACGTTTATTCCGTTCATTCATCATGGCTTTAACACGGCCAAAATGTTGTCCGCTCACCACAAGGTCTCCCTGTTGGAGCGTTCCGTTCTGAACCAGGATGGTGGCTACATAACCACGACCTTTATCGAGCGTAGCTTCAATAACCGTTCCGCTGGCATCCTTATCAGGATTGGCTTTGAGGTCAAGCAGCTCTGCTTCAAGCAATATCTTTTCAAGGAGCTTATCTACATTCAACCCTGATTTGGCTGCAATTTCCTGACTCTGGTATTTACCGCCCCACTCTTCTACCAGGATATTCATCTGGGAGAGCTGTTCATAGATTTTCTGTGAATTGGCTCCGTCTTTATCAATTTTATTGATTGCGAAAATCATCGGAACACCTGCTGCCTGGGCATGGCTGATGGCCTCTTTAGTCTGAGGCATCACAGCATCATCCGCTGCAATAACAATGATGGCAAGGTCTGTTACCTTGGCACCACGGGCACGCATCGCAGTAAAGGCTTCGTGACCCGGCGTATCGAGGAAGGTGATGGATTTACCACCTGGAACCTCCACATGGTAGGCTCCAATATGCTGTGTAATACCTCCAGCTTCTCCGGCTACCACATTGGCATTGCGGATGTAGTCAAGCAAAGATGTTTTACCATGGTCAACGTGACCCATGATGGTGACTATCGGGGCACGCGGACTAAGATTCTCCGGTGCATCTTCATCATCTTCTTCCTCCATCTCCATCTGCTTCTCCATGTCTATGAATTCAACTTCATAACCAAACTCACCTGCCACGAGTTCTATCACTTCAGCATCGAGACGCTGGTTGATGGATACCATGATACCCAGACTCATACATTTGCCAATGATTTCAGCAAAGTTTACGTCGAGGAGACTGGCGAGCTCACTCACACTGATGAATTCAGTAACCTGGATTTTGTTATCCAAATCACCTTCTGATCCGGCTTCCATCTCTTCACGCTTCAGTCTCCGCAGCTTTGATTTGGTAATCTTTGCTTTTGAGCCACCGCCGCCAGAGAGTTTGGCCTGCGTTTCTTTGATCTTATTCTGGATTTCTTTTTCGTCAATTTCTTTTACCTCTCCTTTCCTGATTACCCTAGGTGCACCCGGACGAGGAGTTGTTGTTCGCTGGGGAGCAGGCGTTCCTTTCTGGATTGAAGGCTTTTGTCTTTCAGGCTCCTTCTTCTCAATAGGAATACGTTTACGCTTCCGTTTTTCATCAGCACCCCTGCTCCTGTCATCAAGTTCGGGTTTCAATTCGATTTTACCGATGATTTTGGGACCTTCCAGTTCCGGTGCCTCAATTTTAACTATCTCTGTTTCAGGAACTTTAGGCACTTCCCTTACCTCCGGCACTTGGGGTATAACCGGCGGTGTTGGGGCTTTCTGTACTGGTTTCTCTTGAACAACAGGCTTGGCAACCGGTTGTGCTATAACAGGTTTCGGAGGTGGGGTAGTCCGCTTGGGACGGGTGCTGGATTCAATCGCATCCAGGTCTATTTTATCCAGAATCTTTGGTCCGTTTAATTCAGGTGCCTCAATTTTAAGCACATTGATTTCAGGAGCTGGTGCTTCCTGAATTGGCGCAGCAGGCACCTCTTCAACCACATCTTCAACAGGCAGTTCAGGAACAGGTGTTTCCTCAACAGGAACCGGTGCTGGCTCCGGTTCAGGCTCCGGCATTGGTTCAATCACTACTTCAGGTACAACAGGCTCTTCTGCTTTAGCCACTTCAGGAACTGGAGCTGGAGCAGGTGCTACTTCAACTTTCTTGCGGGAATCCTTTCTGAAATGGATTTCTTCCTCGTCTTTCTTTCTTTTGGTCTCCGCGAGTGATCCTTTGGGAATTTCAATGGCGTCGCTCTTTGCTTTCGCAGCCTTATCCGATGAAAACTCCTGTTGCAGTGCATGATACATCTCTTCCGTCAGTTTTGATGTCGGTTTGAGATCATCTTTACTGAATCCTTTGCCCGCCAGGAAATCAACAAGCGTATCCTTGCCTATGTTGAACTCCTTGGCCGCAGCCATTAACCTGGGTGTGTTTAATTCTGACATTTATCCTCCTTACGCTTTTTTGCCTGTTCCTTTAACTTAACCGCTTTCTGATCCTGACTAATCCTTTTCAAATTCTGCTCTCAGGATGTCTCTTATTTCCTCAATGGTTTCTTTCTCCAAATCTGTTCTGCGCTCCAACTCAGTGGCTGTAAGATCCAATACACTGCGGGCTGTATCGCATCCTATCCGCTTAAGCTCTTCGATTACCCATCCTTCAATCTCATCACTGAACTCATCCAGGTCGATATCGAACTCAGCCATCTCACCTTCATTGTCTCGGTAAACATCGATGTCAAAACCAGTGAGCTCTTCAGCAAGCTTGATGTTCACGCCACGCTTGCCTATCGCCAGAGAAACCTGATCTGGAGAAACAAAAACTTCAGCCCGCTTACCCTCATTGTCTATTGTCATCCTGGTAATCTTCGCAGGTGTCAACGAACGCTGAATCAACAGCTGGATATTAGCGGTAAAATTAATCACATCAATATTCTCATTCTTCAACTCACGAACGATTCCGTGAATTCTGCTTCCCTTCATCCCTACACAGGCGCCAACCGGATCAATCCTGTCGTCATAGCTTTCAACAGCTACCTTGGCACGCTCACCGGGCTCACGCACAATCTTACGGATAACAATCAACCCGTCGAAAATTTCTGGCACCTCAATTTCCAGCAGCTTGGCCAGGAAGGAGGGATGCGTGCGGGATAAA
The DNA here is from genome assembly GCA_039805815.1 of Bacteroidota bacterium. Lineage (GTDB taxonomy): Bacteria > Bacteroidota > Bacteroidia > Chitinophagales > Chitinophagaceae > Pollutibacter. Next base: position 19,825 of record JBDLTO010000323.1, read on the forward strand.
ACGATAACCGGATTGTTATTCTTCAGCTCCACTTTTTTGATAACGGAACGGATACTCTCTCCTTTCTTGAAATAATCTGATGGAATCTGCTCAGACTTGGGTAGGATCAGTTCATTACCATCTTCATCAATCAACAACACTTCCTTTTTCCATACCTGGTAAACCTCCGCGTTGATGATATCCCCTACACGGTCGCCATATTTTTTAACGAGGGCATTCTTTTTGAGGTCTCCAATCCTGCTGGCGAGCGTCTGTTTGGCTGCAAGGATGGCACGGCGACCAAAATCCATAATATCTACTTCCTCATACAATTCTTCACCCACTTCAAAATCTGGCTCAATCTTAATGGCATCACTGTATTCTATCTCCATCAAGGGGTTCTCGAGTGCCCCATCTTCAACAATCATCCGGTGACGCATGATCTCCAGGTCACCTTTTTCTGTATTGACAATAACGTCAAAACTTTCATCAGATCCGTATTTTTTACGAAGCAAAGTCTTGAATACATCCTCAAGGACTTTCATGAGGGTGGGACGATCGATATTCTCCGCTTCCTTGAAATCCTGGAATGACTCGATCAGGTTGATACTGGCCATAACTTATCCTTTTTTGTTCTTGTCTTATGGTTTAAAAAACAATGTTTACTGTTGTTGTCTGAATATCGCCAAACAAGAGAAAGTGCTTGATGAGCTCTTTTTTCCTACCCTTGCCCTTCTCCTCCTCAACCTCAATACCTTTCTCATCCGCAGCTAGCAACATGCCATCCATCTCCCTGCCATCTGTCGTAACCACATGTACACTTCTTCCCACATTTTTGAGGTACTGTCTGTAAAAGACAAGAGGCTCATCAACGCCCGGGGAAGATACTTCGAGTGCAAACTCTCCATCCTTGCACAACGCCAATTCCACAATCTGCTTGTAAAGTGCACGGTTCAATTTGACACATTTCTCTATGGTAATGCCGGAGTCACCATCCACAAAAACACTGATGTTGTTGATTGGACGCACATTTACTTTTACCACAAAATACTGTGGTTCTTCCCGGAGAAGTTCCGCTGCGAGCTGACTGATCTGTTCTGCCTTTTCTGCTATTGCCATGGTGTAGGAAACAAAGAAGGGAACGCTTCCGTTCCCTTCGATATTCTTTATTCACTGCAAATATAAGTATTATTGGAATATTTTCAAAATTCAGGAATTGTGTTTACTGAAAGCTTCACCAAGCCTGTCCGCCAGCTTTCCAACAAGGTTTCCCACACCAGTCTGTAATTTTTCGCTTTCCATGACCCGGGTGGCGAGGTTGGCCCAGAAATTGCTGCGTGCCTTTTTACCTCCAAATATGGAATTCATCCCCATGTTTACATAATTGTTACCCAAGTGCTGAAAATTCTGTTCCAGTCTGCCTTCAAGTACTTTACGCCTTTCTTTAAGCTCATGAATTGTGCGGTTGAGGGCATGGATATTGCGGATTGGTCTGCTCATTGTTTTAATATTGATCGTCCTCATCCTCATCCGCTTCCTGTGTGGAAGTATGGATAAACAAACGGATCAGGGGGTTAAGAAACAAAGGTTTACGGAAGACTATCGCCAGAATGATAATCACTAAAAACACACCTGCACCACATAAAAAGCCCAAAGCTGCACTCCCGGTTGCATCTGCCATGAGCCAGGAAAATGAAATAACCAGGAAAAGCAGAAAGAACAAAACCATGAAGCTGACCAGGCAAACAACAATGAACAAACTGAAGGTTCTGGAAAGGGTCCTGATCGCAATCAACCTGAGTAATTGCAAGCGGGTTTCGAGGTATTCTGCGAGGAGCTTTCGGTTCTCCTGATAAAAGTCATTGAAGGTTTCTTCAGACATAGGTGGCAATTAAAATGACATTTTACTGCGTCAAAAATAACAAATTGTGATTCTAAGAAATTTACAAAATCACAACAGTTTAAAGTTAGTTCTTTATAGCATAATATGACTGACGGAGATCAGCCTAACGGATGATTCTGATTTTATTTATCTTTGTAAAATGCTCCGCTACTTCTTGATAGGCATGGCCATCTATATTGGATACAGGTTCCTTTTTGAATTCCTGCTGCCTATGATCAAAACGACCAGGCAAGTAAAAAAACAATTTGATGCCGTAAGAGAACAACAAGAGGAGTTCCTCAGGCATCAAGCCAGTCAGCATCATCAAAAAAAACCTGGCAAGTCTGCTGCAAACCGATCAGCTGATGACGA